>JARGFU010000034.1 GCA_029210625.1 Deltaproteobacteria bacterium
ACGGCCCGCCTGTGTGCATAAGAAAACTGTCTACGAAACCGGATCAAGTCCAGGGCGCCTGCCTGCCGAGCCTGCCCGAGCTCATCGCCGACCTGTCGGCGCCGAAGTACACCTACCGCAACGCGCGCGGCCTCTTCCAGCTCGAGAGCAAGGACGCGATGCGAGCCCGGGGAATGCGCTCACCGGACATCGGCGACGCCATCGCCCTGACCTTCGCGGAGCCGGTGGCGATGCCGTCCACCGACCCGCTGCGCGAGGCGATCTTCGGGCACCGCCAGGACCGCGCCCACATCGACTTCGACCCCTTCGCGAGGTGACCCATGTGCACGGGAACTGGCATCGCCACCATCACGGACAACCGCCCGGAGAAGGAGCCGCCGCCCACGGTGGATCCCGTGGTCGAGGAGGCACGCAGGGCCTCGCTCGAGAAGTCGCGCCGGAAGTACGGGCTGCGGGCGACGCTGCTGGGCTCGGAGCCCTCGATCGGCGAGGAGCTGGGCGACCGGAGGACCCTCATCGGTAGCTGAAGATGGCGGAGCTCTCCCGAAAGAAGCGGTACCTCTCCCGCTACGAGGCGCTCAAGCGCAAGCGCGAGCCGAAGATGGCCGTCTGGCGCGCGCTGTCGGAGCAGCTCTCGCCCCACCGGTTCAAGGACGGGATGGACGACGACCCGGCCGCGCGCTCGCGCTGGGCCGCCATCATCAACAACACCCCGGTCCTCGCGCTGCGCACCCTGGCGGCCGGGATGATGACGGGTATCACCAGCCCGGCGCGGCGGTGGTTCCGGCTGACGGTGGCCGACCCCAAGCTCGGACGGCTCACCTCGGTGCGGGAGTTCCTCTACGAGGTAGAGCGGCGGATGGAAGAGGTCTTCGCCCGCTCGAACATCTACAACGTCCTCTTCGAGATCTACGAAGACCTCGGGAGCCTAGGCCCCGCGGTGCTGGTCATCGATGAGGACGAGGAGGACGTCATCCGGGCCTACTCGCTGCTCGCCGGCACCTACTGCCTGGCGGCCAACTCCCGGCGCCGGGTCGACACCCTCTACCGAGAGGTCGTGATGACCGTCGAGGCCATCGAGGAGAAGTTCGGCCTCGAGAACGCCTCGGAGAGCCTGCGCAAGCTGCGGACCGAGAACCGCCTCGACGAAGACGTGCTGCTGCTGCACGTCGTCGAGCCCGACCGGCAGTTCGACGGCCGGCTGCTCGGAGAGCACCGCTTCCCCTATCGCAGCGTCTGGCTCGAGCTCGAGAAAAACCGCGACGACCTGATCCTCCACGAGGGGGGGCAGTTCTCGCAGCCGTTCGTCGCGTCCCGGTGGGCCGGCGACGAGTACGGCTACAGCCCGGGAATGCTGACCCTGGGCGACGCGAAGGGCCTGCAACAGCTCGAGCTCGACAAGGCGAAGGCCTCGAGGAAGGTGACCGACCCGCCGATGAAGGCGCCGGACAACCTGCGCACCGGCCGGGTCTCCCTTGTCCCAGGAGACATCACCCGCTACCCGCGGGGTATGGGGGCGGACTCGATCACTCCCGCCCAGGTCCTGCCGCCTGCGGCGATCACCATCTTCGACAACTCGATCAACAACCACGAAGAGCGGGTCAACGCCGGCCTCTACGCCAACCTCTGGGTCTCCCTGCTCGCGCGCGAGGGGCAGCCCCTGACGGCCCGGGAGGTCGCCGAGCGCCACCAGGAGAAGCTCCTCCAGCTCGGCGGGGTCGTCGAGCGGCTCAACGACGAGCTGCTCGATCCGCTGGTCGACCGGGTCTTCGACATCATGCTGCGCTCCGGCGAGCTCCCCCCGGCCCCGCCGGAGCTCGAGGGGATGCCCTTGCAGGTCGAGTACCTCTCGATCGTCACCCAGGCGCAGCGGATGGTCGGCTACTCCGGGGTGCAGGAGTTCCTGAACGCCGCGCTCGGACTGGCCGGGGCGGACTCGACCGTGGCCGACCGCGTCGACCTCGACGCGGCGATCTCGATCATCGCCGAGATGCTCGGCGTCCCGCCGGCGATCGTGCGCAGCCTCGAGGCAGTCGAGCAGATCCGGCAGCAGAGGGCCCAGCAGCAGCAGCAGCAGAGAGCGCTGGAGGCCGGGGCCCAGGTCGCCCAGAGCGCTCGCGACCTCGGCCAGGTCGACATGACCGACGACAACGCCGCCTCCAGGCTCATCGAGCAGCTCAGCCCGGTGGCGGCCGCGCAGGTCGGGAAAGGGCAGCCGGGATGAGCGACCGGGTGCACCACGGTCAGACCTCGGATGAGGAGGTCCAGGCGAAGCTGGCCCGCCTCGACCAGAAGGTGGACGAGGCCTGGGACCACCGGCTCTCCCACGTCATGCGCTCGAGCCAGGGGCGAGCCTTCGTGTGGGGGTTGGTCCTCTCCGCCGGCCTCTACGAGGGCGACTTCGAGCCCGACGCGAACCGCACCTACTTTCTCGAGGGCCGGCGCTCGGTCGGCCTCGACCTGATGAGGGAGACCCAGCGGGTCTGCCCCGAGCACCATGTGTTGATGATTCAGGAGCGAATCACCGAGGCGGCGCTGGACGAGAAGCTGCGCGCCGCCATCACGAACCACGTGCCCAAGTCCAGGGAGGACTGACCATGGCCGAGACCACCGATCCGAAGACCACCCAGCCCGAGAACCCGCCCGCCGCCCCGGCCGAGCCGGCGCAGACCGGCGGCAGCGCTCCGGCGGCGACGCCCGAGAGCGAGGCCTCCACCTCCGAGGGCCAGGCCCCGGCCGAGCCCGAGGGCACCCTCCTCGGCAAGCAGGAGCCGGCCGAGTCCGGTGCAGAGGGCGCCGAGGGTGACACCAAGGCCGAGGGCGACGAGCCCGCGCCCATCGAGCTCGCCTTCCCCGAGGGGGTCGAGGTCGACCAGGCGTTGCTCGAGGAGTTCAAGCCCCTGGCCGCCGAGCTCGGCCTCGACAGCGAGGGCGCCCAGAGGGTCGCCGACCTCTACCGCAGCGCCATCGAGCGCCAGGGCCAGGCGGCCCAGGAGGCCGTGAAGGTCCAGGAGGCCACCTGGCGGCAGGCCGCCATGAAGGACGAGGAACTCACCTCCGCCTTCGGCGAGAAGGGCCTGGACTCGGCGATCGCCTCGGCGAGGCGGGCCCTGACCCACTTCGGCACCCCCGAGCTCGCCGCCGAGCTCGAGAAGTCCGGCCACGGCTCGAACCCCGAGATCCTCCGGGTGCTCGCCCGGGTGGGCGCGCAGCTCAAGGAGGACACCTTCGAGGGCCCGGGCTCGGGCGGCAGCGTCTCCACCGAGGAGGAGCAGCTCCGCAAGGACTACCCCTCGATGTACGCGCCGGGCGCGAAGCCCTCGGCCACCGGCAACACCGAGGAGGACCAGCTGCGCAAGGACTACCCCTCGATGTACCGCGGCGGCTGAAAGCCACCTCTCGAACCCCTTCAACCCTCTTTCGAACGCAGTTTCAACCCTCCCCTGAACCCAAGGAGTGAATCATGGCCACCATTGGCTCCGACAATCCCACCATCGCCGACTGGGTGAAGTTCATCGACCCGAAGGGCGCGCCCGCCCGCGTCGTCGAGAAGCTCGCCCAGGAGAACCCCCTCGTCGAGATCATGACCGCGAAGGAGGGCAACCTCCCCACCGGCCACCGGGTCTCGGCCCGCAACGCGCTCCCCTCGCTCGGGTGGCGTGAGATCAACGGCGGTGTGGCGCCGAGCAAGAGCCGCCGCGAGACGATCGACGAGTCCTGCGGCATCCTGCAGGGCTACTCGCAGGTCGACGAGGACCGGGGCTTCATGCAGGCCATGGCCAACGAGGTGGAGACGGGCTTCGCCTACTTCTCCACCTCGGTGACCCCGAGCAAGTTCCACGGGCTCATCCCGCGGCTCGACGCGCTCTCCGACGCCCAGGTGGTCGCCGGCGATCCCTCGCCCAGCGGCGCCGACCAGGCCTCGATCCTGCTGTGCGTCTTCGCCCCGGACACCGTCTACTCGGTCTTCCCGAACGGCAGCAGCGCCGGGATCACCCACGAGGACCGGGGGCTGCAGACCATCGACGACGGCTCGGGCGGCAAGTACGACGCCTGGGTCACGAAGTGGAAGTGGAAGATCGGCCTGGTCGTCGAGAACAAGAACTACATCGCGCGCGCCTGCAACATCGACGTCTCGCAGCTCAAGGCCGACGCCTCCTCGGGCACCGACCTGCTCGACCTGCTCACCGTGCTCCACGACACCGTCAAGAGCACCCGGGTGGGCCGGCCGGCCTACTTCATGCCCAAGAGCGTGAAGACCATGGTGCAGCGCCAGGCCCAGAAGAAGCAGAGCAACCTGCTCGACTGGATCGACCGGGGCGGCCAGCAGGTCGCCACCTGGCTCGGGATCCCCATGTACGTCTCCGACGGCATGACCACCTCCGAGGCCATCGTCTCCTGATCGTGGCTCCTCCTCGCGGTGGGGGCGTGCGGTCGCCCCCACCGCGAAGGCCCCCGCTCTCATCCCTCCTCCGCACTCTGTTTCTCTCCTCTCCTCTCGAACCGAAAGGAACCCACCATGATCGGTGACGCGAAGAACAAGCTCTCCAACAACCAGGCCCTCGCCGGGACCTCGGTCGTGCAGTCGACCGACGTCTACAACGCCGGCGCGGCCCTCGACCTCGGCGCCGGCGGCCGCCCGAAGGCCTTCACCCGCATCGAGGACACCCCGACCGGCACCTCGCCGACCCTCCAGGTCGAGTTCTGCGGCTACGACGACGAGGCCCGCACCACGGGCAAGGTCGTCTTCGGCCACCTGCCGGCTGCGGCCCGGGCGAAGGACGACTTCCTCGAGGTCCCCATCGCCAGCACGGGCAAGAAGAAGCGCTGGTACGGCTTCGAGTACCTGCAGGGCGGCACCACCCCCGTCCACAACGTCACCTCGGGCCTCGCCCTCGACCTGCAGCAGAACGACTAAGGGTCGCTGATGGGTGAGCCCGCGAGGGGCTCACCCATCGCCCGAGTCCCTTCCTCCATCCTTCACCCCATTCCAGGAGAACGTCATGGGAAAGACCGTCACCGAGACCAAGAAGGCCGCCGAGGCCGAGGTCACCGAGCCCAAGCGCAAGCCCGAGGTGCCCCGGTACCTCGTCAAGAAGCCCTTCTACCGGAAGGGGCGCTACGTCGCCGCCTCCAACGACGACCCCAAGCGCCTCGAGTACGACGGCGAGCCCTCGAGCAAGTGGGAGCCCCTCAACGAGGAGGCCCGCAAGGCCCTGGTCGAGCTGGCCATGAAGCGCCGGGAGCTCGAGACCAACAAGAAGAGCGGCGAGTCCATCGCGCTCGAGCGCGAGATCGACCGGCTGCTGGGCCTGGACCTCGGTGAGGTCCTCGCCGCCGCCCAGGCGCCCGAGGAGCCCGACGAGGCCCCGGAGGAGCCCTTCGTCCTCTCCGAGGCCCCGGTCGCCTCGCGTGCCTCCGACAACCTCATCCTCTGACCCAAGAGCGGGGGTCGCTCGCCCGGCGGGTGCCGTAAGGCCCGCCGGGCACCTCCCCTGCACGCCGCTCTAGATGGCCACCAACAAGCACCAGATCGCCAACCTTGCCCTCTCCCGCATCGGGTCCACGAAGTTCGTCACGGACTTCGACACCGACGCGACGGCCGAGGCCCGGGCCATCAAGCAGATCTACGACTTGATCCTCGACGACATCCTCGAGGCGGTTCGGCCGCAGTTCGCGCTGCGGCGGGCCACCCTGGTTGAGGACACGGCGTCCACCCACGCTGACGTGGAGTGGGCCTACAAGTACAGCCTCCCCTCGGCCCTCGTCTGCATCGTCGGCCTCGAGAACGCCGCCGGCCGCCTGGTCCGCTCGGACCAGCGCCTGGCCTACGCCCTCGAACACGACGGCACCAAGCAGGTGCTGATGACCGACGAGGCAGACGCGGTGCTCATCTATGTGTATCGCGAGACCACGACCACCCTCTACCCGCCGAGCTTCACCTCGGCCCTCGCATGGCAGCTCGCCGCCGAGCTCGCCCGCTCCATCAAGGTGAGCGCGCGCCTCGCGGCCGAGGCCGACCGGATGGCGCTCATCGCCATCATGGAGGCCCGCGCCCAGGCCGAGTCCCAGGGTGAGACCGGCGGAGAGCCGCTACCGGCGGAGCTCGCCGCGAGGAACTCCTGATGCCAGGCGCGCGGCAGGCCAGCTTCGCGGGCGGCGAGATCAGCCCCCGGCTCTTCGGTCGGACCGACGTGGCGCGCTACGCCCACAGCCTGCGGCGCTGCGAGAACATGCTCGTCACCCCCACCGGGGCGGCGCTGAACAGGCCGGGCTTCGAGTACCTCGGCGACTGCAAGAACAACTCGGCGGCCCGGCTGATCCCCTTCTTCTACTCGGACGGCTCGGCCTACGTGCTCGAGCTGGGCAGCGGGTACCTGCGCATCTGGAAGGACGGTGTCCAGGTCGAGAACCCCCCTGGCACTCCCGTCGAGGTGGCGACGCCGTGGCTCGCGGGTGATCTGCCCTACCTGATGTGGTGCCAGATCAACGACGTGATGTACCTCTGCGATGGGGCGGCGGCCTCGCCGAGCTCGCCCTACAAACTCACCCGCACGAGCGACACGGCCTGGACGCTGGTGGTGCTGAACCCACCGATGTCGGGGCCGGCGGCGCCGGCCGTTGCGCCGGTGCACTCGACCACCCCCGCCTCTCCGGTCAACCAGACCGTCTCCGACGTCAATCAGGAGCGGGACTATCGGTGGGTCTACACGAACATCGACCCCAACGGGAAAGAGAGCACGTCGAACGCCGCGCCGCTGATCTCCAGCGTGCGCATCGAGGGCGACGGCTACGTCATCCTCCTGTGTACTCGCGACTCCTCGCTGATCAACAAGGTGGCGCTCTACCGGGCCGAGGCGGGTGGACCCTACGGGTTCATCACCGAGGAGAGCGTCACGAGCACCGGCGTCGGCAGCACCAAGGCGGTGAAGGACTTCGGCTCGCCACCGGACTACACGAGGCAGCCCCCCACCGCGCGAGATCCCATCTACCAGGAGTACCACCGCGCGGTAGCGCTCTTTCAGCAGCGCCTGGTCTTCGGGGGCGCCCCGGAGAACACCGGCAGCGACTTCTACAACAGCCCCCAGACGCTGCATCTCTCGACCGTCGGCGACATCGAGACCTTCGACACCTTCTTTCCCGTCGAGCCGGACCACCCGATGGAGCTCACCATCGGCTCGACGCGCCGGGAGGTCATCCAGGCGCTCGTCCCCCTGGGCCGCCACCTGCTGATCCTCACCGACGCCGGAGCGTGGACCCTGGACGGCGCCGGCGGCGCGCTCGCCCCAGCCTCGTTCGATCTGCAGCCCCAGGACTACGCGGGGGCGGCCCCGGTGATGCCGGTGGTGGTCGGCAACAACGTCCTCTACGTGCAGGCCAGAGGGAGCGGGATCCGCGACATCAAGTACGACTACCAGGTCGGCGGCTACCGCGGTGCCGACGTGACCACCCTGGCGCACCATCTCTTCGATGGCCACTCGATCGTGCAGCTCACCTACCAGGAGAAGCCGCACCACGTGCTCTGGGCCCTGCGCGATGACGGCGCGCTGCTCGGCTTCACCTACCTGCCCGAACAGGAGGTCTGGGCCTGGCACCGCCACGCCGCCTCGGGCTGGCAGTACGATGTGAGCGGCACCTTGGAGACGCAGAGCAGCGGCGTCTTGGCCGACGGGGCGATCCGCGCGATCTGCGTCGTGCCGGAGGGAACCGAGGATGCCCTGTACGTGATCACCCGCCGCAAGAGCGGCGAGGGCCACTACCTCGAGCGGATGGCGAGCAGGCGGGTGCCGAACATCCGGCAGGGGATCTTCCTTGACAGCGCCCTGCGCTTCGATGGTCGGGCGACCCCCGACGACGGGACGATGACAATCCAGAACTACGAGGGCCTCACGGCTGGCGATCGCGGTGAGGTCCTGGCGGGCGTATCCAGCTTCGTCGCCGGCGACGTGGGCGACTGGATCGTCTTCGAGCCGGACAGCACCTCGAGGGTCTGCCGCCTCGAAATCACGGGCTACATCAGCGCGTTTTTAATAGAGGTCCGTCTGCTCGACGACTGCCAGGACGCGACCCCCGGCTACGACTGGGCGTGGGGACGAGCCTCTTTCTCGGGCCTCGATCACCTGGAAGGCGAGACGGTCAACGTCTTGGCCGACGGCGCCGTGGCCACCGAACTGCCAGTCAAAAGCGGCGCGGTGGGTCTCGCCACGCCTGCAGTCGATGTCGTGATCGGCCTCGCCTACGTCTCGCAGATCGAGCTGCTGGACCTACCGCCGGCGCAGTTCCGGGACCGGGCCGAGCCCAAGGCACTCTCCGGGGTGACCGTGGAGGTCGAGGACACCCGGGCCTTCTCGGCGGTCACGCGAGAGGGCGAGGTCGAGGGTGGTGGTTACTTCGAGCAGGCCGAGAGCGATGTCGGCAGCGTCGTGAAGCGTGAGGCCGCTGCCGAGACGGTGGGCTACATGTCGCTGCCCCGAGAGGTGACCGGGGCGATGCGGGTGGAGCTCGACCGGACCTGGAACGTCACCGCGCGGCCAGCGATCCTGCAAACCGAGCCGATTCCGCTGGCGGTGCTGGCGGTGACGAGGGAGTTCGCCGGTGGGTGATCTACGGTCGGTACAGCTCGAGGTTGCCGACGGGATAGTCGGTCGTGATCATCACGGTCTCGACCCCAAAAACGCCGTCGAGCAACTGTGGAGCAGTGAGGGGCCACTCGCAATGGCCCTGGATCACTCCCAGCGACCCATCCCATCCTGCAGCCGAAGCGAGGCACGACCCCTCGTAAGTGGTTTGATCGCCGCGGACCGTGTTGCGGCAGTCGAGCACCGCTGGGCCGACGAGCAAGTCGTTGTCTCCCTCGAGCGTGATCAACCCACTGCACCTTCGACCATCCGAGAAGCCGC
Source organism: Deltaproteobacteria bacterium (assembly GCA_029210625.1). Taxonomy (NCBI): domain Bacteria; kingdom Pseudomonadati; phylum Myxococcota; class Myxococcia; species Deltaproteobacteria bacterium. The sequence goes on from JARGFU010000034.1 coordinate 8,901, forward strand.
CGACCACGCTCCACTCACCGGAGAGGTCGGGCTCCTTCGCGCCTCCAGGTGCGCCGCAAGCGGTGGACAGAACAAGCAACCCAAGAACCAAGAGAGTAGTTTTCATGCGCCGTAGACCTGCCACATCGGATCGTCTGACGCCAGAGGCTGGGCGGGTGCGCCTCGCGCAGGTCAGATCGCACGACATGGTGGAGCTCGCGGACCACATGCGGGAGGCCGACGTGCAGGAGGTCCGCGCCTCCGGCGGCTACCAGCAGCCCATCGACGCGGTCTTCTTGTCGGTGGAGATCTCGGCCCAGGCCAGAACCGCCTTCATCGACGACCGGGTGGCGGCGATCTGCGGCGTGGTGCTGGTCCGCGATGGAAGTTTGATCGAACGCTACTTCAACAGGCGTTGCAGCTACCCCGGCGTCGCCTGGGCGCTGACCTCGCAGGTAGTGGATCTGCACCCGCTGCTCTTCGCGGCGGCTTCCCGGCGGCTCCTCGAGGAGGCGGATTGGCTGGCGCCCTACGACCTGGTGTGCAACTTCGTCTCGGCCGAGAACACCCCCAGCCTGCGCTGGCTACGGTGGCTCGGCTTCGAGGTCCTCGAGCCCATCCCCTTCGGGCCGCGGGATCTTCCCTTCCACCCGGTGGTGAAGGAGCGAACCGATGTGTGAGCCGGTCTCCGCGAGCATCGCGTCTCTTGGCCTCATGGCCGCAGGGACTGCGGTCGGTGCAGTAAGCAAGCACCAGCAGGGTAAGATGCAGCAGACGATCCTCATGCGAAACGCCGAGCTCGTCGATATGGAGGCCGACGACATCCGCCACCTCGGCGGGCTCGAGGCCCAGCGGATCCGCCTCGTCGGCCGGGAGCTCGAGGGCCGGCAGGTCGCAACCTTCGCCGCCGGAAACGTGGACCTCTCGGGGGGGACGCCTGCGGCCGTGGTCGCCCAGACGGCGGCCTACACCGAGCTCGACGCCGCGATCGCCCGGGTGAACGCCTCGAGGGCGGCCTGGGCGAAGGAGCGCGAGGGCGAAAACCTGCGATTCCAGGGCCTGATGGCACGCAAGGCCGGCGATACTGCCGCGTTCGCCACGCTGCTCTCGGGGGGCGCCCAGGCCGCCGGCGCCGCCTACGGCTACTACGGGAAGCGTTGACCCATGCCTGTCGTCCCCCTCGCCCAGCCGACCGGTAGGATCGCCCCGCTGCGGGCGCCTCGTCAGTCGCCGAACGTCCCCGACGCCACGGCCGAGCTCGGAGCGGCCATCGGCCAGGTCGGCCGGGTGCTCGGGCAGATCGCCCAGCAGGAGCAACAGCGCGCGGATCGGGTGAAGGTGCAGGACGCAGAGAGCCAGTGGCTCGACCTGGTCAACCGGCGGCTACACCAGGACGAGGACGGCTACCTCTCGGCCCAGGGGATGGACGCCGGCGACCGCAAGGACTCGGTCCTCGAGGAGCTCGGCGAGGCCCGAAAGCAGCTCTCCACCGGCCTCGACCAGCGCCAGCGAGAGGCGTTTCTGGCCTCGACGGACAGCCCCTGGCGCTCGACCCAGAGCCAGATCTGGCGCCACGCCGACCGGGAGCGCGAGCGGGTCTACCTCACGAGCTTCGAGGCCCGCGTCGAGAAGGGCCTCGATCGCATCGCGGGGTCCTGGGACGACCCAAAGGTACGGGACGACGAGCTCGTCGGCCTCTCGGCCGCCGCCATCGAGGAGGGGGATCGGCGGGGACAGGACCCCCAGGCCTTCGCCAACGAGCAGCTGGTCAAAGCCGACCAGGTCATCCTCGAGGCGATGCTCGGCGCAGAGGATTATCAAGGGGCCGAGGTCTATCTCGAGCGCCCCCAGGTGCGCGAGCGGGCCGGCCGAGAGGCCGAGCGCTACCGCAGGGTGATCCGGGCGGGCAAGCGGGAAGCCCAGGTCTCGAGGGCCGCCGACGAGCTCGTCTCGAAGACCATCGACCCTGGCACCGGCCGGGTCGACATCGAGCGTGCCTTCGCTGCCGTGGACAAGCGCTTCAAGCCGGGGAAGCTGCAGGACGCGGTGCGCGACGCGGTCATGGGCCGCGCTCGGCTCGCCCACTCCGACTGGCAGGGGCGCTCCCAGAAGGCCTACGCGACGGCCTACCAGGCCTTCGAGCTCGGTGGGCGCCGGTGGGCGGCGATCCCGGTGCGAGCTCGCCGGCAGCTGCTCGAGGTCGACCCCGACGGCTACGAGCGCCTGCGGCGTCTGGGTCTCGCCGAGCAGCGAGCGCGGCAGAGAGGGGGCAGGGGGGTATCGGCTCGGGGTTTGAGCTCGGCCGACCAGCTCTTCAAGCTGCGCTACGACATGGCCAGCAACCCCGCGAAGTACCGAACCATGGACGGGGCCACCTTCGACGACCTGGCGCGCCGGCTGGATCTCTCGCCCAGGGACACAAAGACGGCGCAGGTGAAGTTCCTGTCGCTGACCGAGGCCGGGACGCGGGAGCAGGAGCGTCGGGTGAATCACGACCCGATCCTGCTGGCCGAGGCGCGCCGAGCCGGCGTGGTCAAGGGAGCCCGGCCCGGTCCGGAGGAGAGGCGGCTGCTCGATGTGGGCGAGGATCGCCTCGAGGAGTTCCAGCGGTCGTTCCGGGACGAGAAGGGCCGCTGGCCTTCGGCGGCCGAGGTGCGCACCGAGGTCGACCGGCTGCTCACCAAGGGCGAGATCGTGGACGGGGGCTGGCTCGGGATCTTCGACAAGGGCAGCACGTTGCTCGGGGCGATCACCGAGGGCCAGGAGGGGGCGTTCACCGAGCTGCCGGCCTCGAGGGACATAAACGACCCAGTTTCGGAGCTCTCACCCCGTTCGGTCGAGCTCGAGGGTGGCGGCGCCACCGGTGAGGAGGCTGAGAAGCTGCTCGAGGGCGTGCTTCCCGAGCAGCCGCTGCCGCTGGCCATCGAGCGGAGCATGGCGCGTGCGGTTCACGGGGACAACCCGGAGGTACCGGTGGTGGGGGGATTTGAGACCCCACCCGAGGAGAGGGCCGCGCTGCTCGACTACCTGCGGCCCCTCGAAGAGGAGGCCAAGGAGGAGCGCACGGGGATCCCGATTTGGTTCCGGAGGGGAGCCGAAGCGGAGCTGCGTCGCCGCGGGTGGCCGGTGGGTGATGAGGCGGTGGAGCGCGCCTGGGACCGCTGGGGAGGAGGTCGCTGATGCCTCACGTTCCCCGCCACCCCGACCTGGAACAGGGTCTCGACGAGCCGGTTCCCACCGCCCAGCCCGACTTCGGCGCCCTCTTCGACTTCGACGCGGAACCGCCACCGGCGGCGCCAACGGTCGCAGCCGAGCTGCCGGCGGTTGAGCCCCCGGGCGACGCTGGCGGCCCCGACTTCGGGGCACTCTTCGACGAGCTCCAGGCCGGGGACGCCACGGACCTCAAGGCGAAGAAGCGGCTGCTCGACTGGCGGATCGCCCACCCCTCGATGGACCCGGACAAGGCCGGCGAGGTGTTGCGCCTGACGGCGTCGCTCACCGCCTCGGGCGCGAAGATCGACCCGTCCTTCGTGGCGGACAACATCGACCGCATCAAGGCCAGGGCCTTCGAGCAGCCCCTCGACACCGAGCAGCTCGCCAGGGAGCACCCGGCCCTCGCCGCCTTCCTAGCCTCACCGGAAGGCGCCGCCGGCGCCGACGACGTCGGCAGCCTCCAGCGGCTCTCCGAGACGGCCAGGGATCTGGACCTCGTCTCGTCCGAGAGCCTGGTCGACGACCTGCACCGGACGGTGTCGGGGATCCTGCGGATCGACTCTGAATGGATACCGTCCGAGCAGGCCGAGGGGGTCGACTGGCTGCTGCGGGCGCCGCGTGACGTGCTGGGCGACAAGGCCCGAGAGCAGGAGATGATCTACGCGGGCTTCCGGGCGATGCGGGGCTGGGGATCACCTGCGGAAGAGGAGTACGCGAAGGCGCTCTTCCGTCGGCTGCAGCGCACCCACGGCGCCGACGGTTGGCTAGAGAAGGCCTGGGCCGGGATCTCCGACTGGGGCAGCGAGATCGCCGTGGACCTCGGGGTGCGGGCGGTTGGTGGTGTCGTTGGGGGCAAGGTCGGGGCTGGCATCGGAGCCCTCGGCGGCTCGGCTGCCGCTCCTGGCCCAGGGACGGTTGCCGGCGGTGGCGGGGGTGCGGTGGTCGGTGCCGCGGTGGGGCAGTTCACCAGCGACTTCGCCTGGTCCTACTACCAGACCGCCGGATCGCTCTACACGCAGGTCCTCGTCGAGGCCGAGGCCAAGGGCCTGGAGGTCGACCGCCAGAAGGTCGTGGACGCGGTTGACAAGGGGTCGATGGCGATCGCCGGGATGTTCTCGCTCTCCTTCGGCAAGGTCCTCGGCCGGGTGCCTGGGGTGCGCGAGGTCTACGGAAAGGTGATGAAGCGCGCGGTGAAGGACGCGCTCGAAGCAGGCACGGTGCGGCGGGCCGGTGGCCGCACCCTGACCCGCCTTGCCACCAACTACGCCCTGGTCGGCGGGATTATGGGCACCCAGGCCGCCGGTCAGCGAGCGACCTCCGAGTTTGCCCTCGAGGAGGGGTCGCCCGGCTACAAGGCAGACTACTCGACAGTCGACGATGCTTTCGTTGCAGGCGCCGTCGACGCGATGATCGGGTTCGGGTTCCTGGGCCTCGCCGGTCCCACCGTGGACCTGCGGACCGACCTGCGCCGCCTGGGAGACGTGCAGGCGCGAGCGGAGCGGATCGAGGCGGCCGTCGCGGCGGTGAAGGACTCGAAGCTGGCCGATCGGGCGCCCGAGGCGGTGCAGGAGCTCTACCGCAGCTTCCAGGGTGAGAAGCCCGAGCTCGACGAGGTCTACTTCTCGACCGAGGACTTCGACGCCCACTGGAAGGGCCAGGGCCTCGAGCCCCGCGTGGCGGCCGCTGAGCTGCTCGGCGACGGCGGCAAGGCCTACGACGAAGCGAGGGCCACCGGGAGCGACCTGGGCGTGCCGGTGGAGATCTATCTCACGCGGATCGCCCGTGGAGAGAAGGCCTCGCCGCTGGCGGAGCTCGCCCGCCTCGAGGACGGCGGCCGCTCGATCGTCGAGGAGCGGCAGTGGCGCTCCGAGATGCCCGAGCGGATCCGGGCGCTGGCCGCCATCGACGTCGACAAGATGGAGGAGGGTCGCCGGGCCCTCTACGAGAAGTGGAAGGCGCAAGCCGTGGGGGCCGGCGTCCGGGAGGACGTCGCCGATGCAAACGCACGGCTCGTGAGCGCGGTTTTCGACCAGTTCGCAGCCCGTTTGAACGAGGATGCAACGCGGCGTGGAGATACCGCGGAGCGCACGGCGGAGCAGATCTTCGACGAGCTCGCTGACGTGGCGATCCTCGGCCCAGGGCAGGAGCGTCCGGCCTCGGCCGAGGCGGTCGCGGCGCAGGCGGGGATCCTCGAGCAGCCCGCCCTCGCGGAGACGGCGGTGGTTGAGGACCAGGCCGGCGTGACCGTGGGACTTCGACCCGGCGCCTTCAAGGATGACCCCACGGCTGCTCCCTTCCTTCCTCGCCCCGGCGTCGAGCCGGACCTCACAGCGATCCAACGCACCGCGGTACAGGTGTTCGAGTCGCAGCCCTTCCTTGATCTGGTGCGAGACATCACCGGTGCCGAGACCACGACGGCGCACCCGATCCACGGGTCGTGGCAGTTCGTTCCGGAGAGGTCGATCGCGCTGCGAGGGCTCACCGAGGAGCAGGCCAAGCTGCTTTCTCCGTGGCTCGGCGTCGCGTTCGCGCAAGAGGCTATGGTGTTGGACCGGCCCACCCGCGGTCAGCGCGCAGGTCGGGCCGGGTTTCTCGTGGGGTGGGAAGACCGCCATCTCACAGAGGCCGACATCGCCAGGATTGGAAAGGCCTTCAAGGCCGCAAACCTCGACTTTTCGACCACGGTCGACGGGGCGGCTTTCAAGCTGGTACACTTCGGAGAACCAGACGGCCTGGCCGACTTCTCTGACCGGATAGCAGCTGTCGCGGCGGCAGAGGGCATGCGGTTCTGGTCCTATCGGTCGAAAAGCGAGCTACAAGGTGCAGAGACTTACTCCCTACGATCTCGACACGGCGATGAAGATGCTCAAGGAGCGGCACGGGATAGAGGAGGTCCCGCCGGACCATCCGATTTATTCGGAAGGCTCGTCGCTCACGTTCTTGTCCCCTACGCCCGAGCGGCAGGAGACGCCGGCTACGACTTCGACGCCGGACGATTCGCCCGACGCTTCGGGCTCGACGACGCCCAGCGAGCGCTGATCGAAGAGCGGCTCCGCGCAGCGGAGCCCTCGCGCCTCGAGCAGAGTGCGGCGCCGGACATCGACACGGTGTTCCCCGACCTGGGGGCCGGTGTCCTGCGGTTCGAGCAGCCAGCCTTCCACGGCACCGCCGCGACCGAGGTCGCTCGAATCGACCTGGGCAAGGTCGGGTCTGGCACCGGCCTCGCCGCCGAGGGTTGGGGGTTCTACGCCACCGAGCTCGAGGCCATCGCCGAGCTCTACCGCGAGGCGGCTGAGGAGCGCGCCGGCGTCGATGGCGACGGCCAGGTGCTGCGTCTCGACATCCCCGAGGACACCGATCTGCTCGACTCTCGCGCTGCCGTGTCCGCCCAGCGCCCCGAGCACATCACGGCGCTGCGAAAGGCCGGCCTCGTCGAGACCCGAGACGGCGATCTGTGGGTCACCGCCGGCATTCTCGAGCAGCCCGCGTCGGAGACGACGGCCAAGGAGCTCTACAGAGCGATCGCCGACCAGTGGCTTATGGGCGTGGGCGCCTTGCGTGGCATTGAGGCCTCGCGGCCTGACGAGGCGGCCTCTCGATTCCTCTCCTCCATCGGCATCCTCGGGATCCACTACCCGGCCGAGCTCGCTCCCGGCGGCGTGCCCGGCCGAAACTTCGTCGTCTGGGACGAGGCGGGGATCTCGATCCTCGACCGGCTGCACCAGGAAGAGACCACCGTCGGCGACTCGCGCGGCTACATCGAGTTCGCGGCCAAGGAGGGGGCCGCGCCCCGGAAGTTCAACATCCGGATCCTGGAGACGGCCGACGAGAGCACCCTGGCGCACGAGACCGCTCACTTCCTCATCGAGGTGATGGGCGACATCGTCTCCCTCGACGAGTCTCCCGACGCGATCCGCTCGGACTACGCGACCCTCCTGCAGTGGATGGGCTACGAGTCGTCCGAGGCGCGCCGGCCGGCGCTGCAGGAGCGCCGTCAGCTCTCCGGCCGTCGTGACCTGTCTGCCGACGAGGTCTCGCGCCTGGGGGAACTCGATGCCCGCGAGGAGCGGCTGTCGCGTGGGTTCGAGGGATACCTCGCCGAGGGTCGTGCGCCGTCGCCCGAGCTCGCCGGCGTCTTCGCCCGGTTCCGGGGATGGATGCTGCGGATCTACCGCGGCCTCGTCGGCATCGAACGGCAGTATCGGGAGCAGTTCGGGCAGGACCTCGGCCTCAACGACACGGTGCGCGGGGTCTTCGATCGCCTGCTCGCCTCGAGCGTCGAGGTGGAGGCAGCGCGCCGGGCGGCCGACCAGGGGATCTTCGCGCCGGCCTTCGAGCGGATGACACCGGAGCAGCAGGGGCTCTACACGCGGCTTGACCAGGACGCGCGAGACGAGGCGCAGGCCGAGCTCTTGCGGCGCATCACCGAGAGCCAGCGTCGCGAGAACAAGGCCTGGCTGCGCGCCGAGAAGCGGCGGATCCGGGAGGAGATCGAGGCAAAGCTCGATGACGAGCCCGCCTACCGCGCCATCAAGGCGCTTCAGGCCGGCGAGGTTCCCGGCCGGGAGGGGAGCGTCAAGCTCGACCGAAAGGCCGTGGAGGCCGCGATCGGAGTCGAGGGTCGGCGAGCCCTTCCCCGCGGCGTCACCGCGCCCCGGGGCGGTGTGCACCCCGACGCCGTCGCCGCCCTGTTGGGCTTCGACGACGGTGACGCGCTGATCGCTGCTATGAGGGAGGCCGAGCCCAGGCGGGAGCGGGTCGACCGTGAGACCACGGCCGAGCTCGAAGCCACCTACGGCAAGGAGCTGCTCGAGGACCCCGAGGCCCTGGCCGAGGCCGCGCTGGCGTCGGTCCACAGCGACAAGGCGGCGCTCAAGGTGCTGCTCGAGATGCGGTCGCTGGTGGGCGACCTAAAAGGTGAGGCCCGCCGATCCTCGGCCGCCGACCTGGGCGTCCTCCAAGACAACGTGCGGCGCATGCTTTCCGACAAGCAGCTGCGGCAGATCTCGCCGGGACGCTATCTGCGCAGCGAGCGGGCGGCGGCCGCCCGGGCGCTCGAGGCCGCACTCGAGGGCGACCTCCACCGGGCCTACGCGGAGAAGGAGGCCCAGCTTCTCAACATGCTGCTCTACCGCGGCGCCAAGGAGATCCGGGAGATGTCCGGAGTCGCCGAGCGTCGGCTCAAGCGCATGCGCAAGCAGTCGCGCCGCGCTCGCCTCGGGCGAGCCGCCCCCCTCTACCGGGACGCCGTCGACGGGCTGCTGGCGGCCGTGGGGCTCGGCCCGGCGCCGGCGACACCCGTGTCGATGGAGGCGCTGCTTTCCCAGCTCGAGCGAGACGCTGTCGGCGTCGAGCGGGTGGAAGACCCGGTGACGGGTGAAAGCCGCCTCGAAGCGCAGTTCGACGCCGATCTCATCGCCGGGGTGCTGCGGGCTCCGAAGCGATGGTCGCATCTCACCCCGAGGGAGGCGCAGGCGATCTCCGAGGCCGTCGCCGTCGTCGATGCCGTCGCCAAGGTCACCACCGAGGTGGAGGTCGACGGCCGCCGGATCGCGCGAGCGCAGTGGCTCGGAGAAGCGGCCGCCACAGCCGCGAGGAACCTCCCCAAGGCAAAGCCTCTCGAACTCTCGCGGGCCCGGGAGGAGGCGAGTGTGCTGCAGCGGGCTCGCCGCTTCCTCGAGAACGCCGACGGTCTGCTCCTCGAGATGGAGACCATGATCACCATGCTGGATGGTGGGGATCTCGACGGGCCCTTCCGAAAGGCGATCCTGGAGCCCTACCGGAAGGCCCGCTTCAAGGAGGGCGAGCTCGCAGCCCAGTACCTCGAGCAGTTGGTGGCGCAGTGGGAGCAGATGCCGGCGGAACTGGCACGTCGCGCGGGTGAGTCGGTCGACCTCACGACCGCGCTGCCGGTGCCCAAGGCTCTGTCGGCCCGCGCCAACCGCCACATCCGGCCGAGGTCCGACCTCTGGGTCATCGCCCTGAACCTCGGCAATGCAGGCAACCGGCAGCGGCTTCTCGATGGCTACGGCTGGACCGAGGCCCAGGTGATGGCGGTGCTCGACGAGCACCTCACCCGCGAGGAGTGGGAGTGGGTGCAGGCCGTCTGGGACTCCCTCGAGTCGCTCTACCCCGAGGTCGCGCGGGTGCACGAAGAGGACACCGGCTTGCCCCTGGGCAAGGTCGAGGCGACCGAGGTGGAGACCCGGCACGGCACCTTCCGGGGCGGCTACTTCCCCGCGGTCTACGACTCCCGGCTCTCCGGCCTCGGCACCAAGCAAGAGGAGAGCCCCGCCACGGTGGCTGGCGTGCTCGGCGGGTCGTTCACGAGGCCGGCCACGGCCAAGAGTCACACCAAGGGCCGGGCCGCGCAGGTAAAGGACTACCTCCTGCTGGACTGGAGCGTGCTGCCCTCGCATGTCGGCCAGGTCGTGCACGACATTGCGTTCCGGGCTTACCTCAAGCAGACGGCCAGTCTTTTCCTCGACGGCCGCTTCCAGGCCATCCTCGCCGAGCGCCTGGGAGACCAGCGCGCCAAGCAGTGGATCCCCTGGCTGCAGGCTGTCGCCGCCGGCACTGCGAGCGCGGTGCCATCCAACCAGAAGGAGGTCTACCGGACCATCCGCGGCATGCGGAATCGCTCGGCCATCGCCATCATCGGCTGGTCTCTGCCGGTAGCGCTTGGCGATTTTACCAACCCGCTGATGGCGGCCGCCGGCGGCCTGGTCTCGCTGCGGCACCTGACGCCGGCGCTGGCTCGGGCGGCCAACCCCTTCGGCTTCTTGAAGATGCGGCAGTTCGTGCTCGAGCACAGCGAAGAGGTGGCCCATCGAGCCCGACAGGACGAAACCTCTTTGGTGCACCAGCTCGAGGTGATCGGCGGCAAGGAGGTACAACTAGGTCCGGCCAAGCAATTCATCCGTGGGATCCAGGAGAGCGCCTTCGCTTTGATGCGCTGGACCGATGCCCTGACGACCACACCGACCTGGTGGGCGGCCTACCAGCAGGCAATGCAAGAGCGTCGGGTCGCTGTGATCGAGGGCAAGCTCGACGAGGCTACCGCGCACCGGGAGGCGGCCGAGGCCGCCGACTTCGTCATCGGGCGGTTGTTCCCGTCGCACGAACCAGGTGAGCGCAGCGCAATCCTCAACGATCGGGGCTTCCTCGGCTCGCTGCTGATGTTCCACAGCTACATGAACAAGATGTACAACCTGCAGCGCCTCACCGCGCACGACGCAGTCACCGCGTGGCAGGACCCGGGCACGACGAGCTATGGGAAGCTCGGTGCGACGGCGAAGGCCACCGGCCTGTTGCTGGCGCAGTGGGTTGTTTTCGGTGCCGCCGGCGAGCTCCTCTCCGGCCGAGGTCCAGAGCAAGGAGAAGAGGACTGGGAGTGGGCGCTGCGCAAGGTGTTGTCTGCCCCCTTCTCGACGATGCCGTTCGTCGGCCAGGGCGTCGAACAGGCGATCGGTGCGGCGCTGACCGGCTCTCGGCCGAGGCCCTCGATCCGGGCGGCACCTGGCCTGGCGGTCATCGATACGGTCATCCGCAACTGGGATCGGATGAAGAGGGAAGACGATCCGGAGAAGGCGCTCTTCGACCTGTTCGAGATCGTGGGCGTTGTGATGGGGCTCCCCACCAACCAGGTGCGGCGCACCGGCCGGTTCCTCGCGAGCGGTGAGGCTGACCCGAGTAGACCTGGAGAGTTCGCGAGCGGTGTCATCTATGGGCAGCGCCCGCGACAACCCGAGAACATCTTCACATTGGAGGACTGATGAAACCGTTGAGAAACCTTCTTTCCATGGCCATCCTTCTGTCGGTGCTGGTGCCCGCTGCGGCTGTCGCATCGACCAGCTATTCCGGCGGCAAGCTGCACGGCACCGCGGTGCAGATCTCCTGCACGACGGGGTCGGAGACCGGCACCCCTCCGACGACCGACCCCGAGACCACCTCGCAGGGGCTGGCGCTCTACGGCATGAGTGGGTTCACCGTATACGCCGAGGCCGCGAGTGCCTTCACCGCAGGGGGCTTCTTGGCTGCCTACCTCTGGCTCGCGCCTTCCAGCAAGTGGGTCCGCGCGCCCGACCTCGACCTCTATGTCGATTCGGCTCTGGCGGAACAGGGGTGGGCTGGGTTCCAGGTGGTCTCCTCCACAGGAGGCATCGTGTACTTGCCCTCGGGCGTCGGGGTGGCGGTGGACATCCACATCATCGCCACCAAGGCGAGGTGAAAATGCGCCGGCTGCTCGCCCTCCTCGCCCTCCTCGCCCTCCTCCACAGGAGGCATCGTCTACCTGCCCTCGGGCGTCGGGGTCGCGGTGGACATCCACATCCTCGCCACCAAGAAGTGATCATGCGCTACCTTGTTTTCCTCGCCCTCCTCCCCGGCATGGCCCTCGCGCAGGGGGTGATCTACCAGCCGCAGGTGGACCGCTCCTCAAGGCTGGTCACGATGGCCGACCGCGGCGTCCCGCAGTACCGGATGACGACCTCGCCCCCGGGCGCGCTGCCGCCCTGCACCGAGGCCAACGGCTGTGTGATGCAGTGCGCTGTGACCGCCGCTGGCCATGGCTGCAGGGAGGGCGACGGCACCACGATCACCGTCGAGAACCCCCTGAACAACGTGACGGCGGACTGCTTCGGCCAGCCCGACTCCTGCCTGCGTATGGAGCACAATGCGAACGACGACCCCTACCTGTCGGCCGGGACTGCTGACGCGCTGGGGCTCCCGGCGGTGGTGACCGGACCCCACACCGTCGTCTCGGTCGCCTTCACCGATGACACCAACGGTGCCACCAACATTCGGGGGTTCAGCTACGGGGTGGCCAACACGACAGGCGTCGAGAACTTCCTTTCCGCAACATCTGGTGCGTGCGCCTACAACAACAGTCCGACGCGAGACCTGGCCGGAATCTCGGTGCCGCTCCAGGACGGCTGGAACGTGATGACGTGCCGGACATCCTCCAGCACCAGCCGACTCGCGCGAGTCAACGGGAGGCACGGCGCCGAGAATACCTCTGCCTGGACGGTCGACGATCCCACCGGTAACAGCTTTCAATTCGGGTCGTTGGGTACATCCCTATCCGTCCACGGCTACCTCCACTCCCTCACCCTCTACTCTCGCGCCCTCTCGGACGCAGAGGTGGCGGCGATTGAACGCGGGTACTACGGCACCTCGGCCGCCACCGTCCGCGACTCCATCGCGGCCTGCGCGAAGGGGAGCGGGGCGAGCCGGACCTACGATCTCCTCGGCTACGATTGGCCGTGCACTGACCTGGTGAGGGGTATCGATGGGTACGGCACCATCCAGAACTACGCGACGGAGTCCTTCGACGTGCCGTCGCTCACCGTGGTGGGCACGCCCACCGTAGCCGCCCTTGCTGCCGGGCCCTTCGATCGCGCCCTGGTCGGCGCTGGCGCCTACACCGTCGGCGACGACGACGCTGGCGTGGCCGAGCTTTTCTATCTTTTCCCACCCAGCTCCGGGACGATCCCCAACGACGCTACGGTAACCGTCTCATTCCAGGCGCTCGCTGGCACCGCTACCCCCAAGACGCAGATCGGGTGCATAGGAGGCACCGGCACCAGCACGGTGGAGCACACTCTCACCGGAGACTGGGCCACCTACACCGACACCACGACCTGCGCCGCGAACACCGACACCTACGTCCGGTACTACCCGGCGGGCACCGTGGCTTCGGCAACCGGCACCAACTCGATCACGGCGATCCAGGTCGAGGTGGGGGGCGTGGTGCATCCCGTCTGCCCCAGCCTCGGCGCGGCGACGACCTGCGCCGCCAACGTCGAGGCCTTTCCTCCACCACATCAGATCCCACGGAAGATCGAGTTCGACCTCACTCACTACGACGTGGGCAGCTCCGAGACTCGCTACATCCTCGACTGCTTTGCCACGCAGGGGTTTGCCTTCCACCAGGGCGGGAGCGACTCTGTCACCTTCACCACCTCGCAGGCCGACGGGGACAACAGGATCAGCACGACCGGCCCCCGCTCTCCGACCGCAGGCGTGGCAGACCACTTCGCTGTCATGTGGGACCCCAGGTTCCAGCAGACGCTGTTCGCGAATCGCATCCTGGAAGACTCCGACGCTGCCTCGAAGGTGCCGTCATCCTACAACGACCCCTGCTACCTGATGACCAGCAACGGCGGCGCGCTGCTCAACTGGGCTTCGGTCAACAACCTGGTGATCTGGTGAACCCCCGCAAGAGGAACCTGGTGATCGCCGCGCTGATCGCAGCCGTCGCCTCGAGCGGCGGGTACTCCCTCTATCTCGGGGCAGTCGAGCGACGCTGCACCGTGGTCGAGATGTCCTTCGCCTGCGGTGTGCTGGAGACCTACGCCCCTGCGCTGGCCGCGGGCTGCGAGGGGCGCCGCCAGCTCGAGCTGGTCATGACCGCGACGGCCGCAGAGGTGCTGGCCGACGTCGACCTGATCATCCCAGCGATGGAGGCGGCCACCGGCATCACCGAGGCCCAGGCTCGTGAGTTGCTCGGCGGGTCGAGGATCGTGCACATCAGCGATCGGGTCGGGTCCGATGCGCAGTGCCCCGACCGGCGAGTCACGATCCGCAAGCCCACGGGGACGGGGTGCCTCGCAGGCCTGGTCAGCCGCGACGGTGCGCCTGCTCGCTGGGTGCGCCAGTGCTGCGGGCCTCTGTGCGTGTGCGTGGGGGTTTGCTGTGCGACCGTTCCGCAGTTCGTGAATTTGGCCTCGGAGATGGACGTGATCTTCTGCTCGACCTGCGCGGCGGAGGCGCGCTGCCAGTCCCCTTGACGGACTTCCCGAACGGGCGTTGAACGCCCCTGTGAGGGCTCTTCCAGCCGCCTCCGCCAGGCGCCTCCGCGCAAAAGCTGCGCGGAGCCCTACTTAGTCTCAGAACAGGACAAAATTAGTCTCAGAACTGGACGTTCCCTACACCGACGCGCTTCACCCTCCGGTGGGCGCACGACCCCGAAGGCGGCGGCGTGGGTTCTGGTGGCTTCTCCTCATCGCCGTGCTCGCCTCGGGGTCGTGCGCTCTCCTCCGGGCCCGACCGCTCCTCGTGGCCACGATCCGCTATCACCGGCCGCCGGAGGCCTACCACCTGCCGGTGGAGGGGCTCTCCCCGGCCGACCTGGTGAGCACCTGGCACGCCCCCCGGAGCGGCGGGCGGGTCCACGAGGGCGCCGACCTCTTCGCCCCGCGCGGCACGAAGGTCCTCTCGGCGGTGAGAGGCGAGGTCTTCCGGATCCGCGACGGCGGCCTCGGCGGCAAGAGCGTGACCGTCATCGGGGAGGGGCCGGCCTTCTACTACTACGCCCACCTCGACGGGTGGGCGCCAGGCCTACGGGAGGGCCAGCCGGTCACCGCCGGCCAGACCCTGGGCTTCGTCGGGAACACCGGCAACGCGAGGAGTACGCCCTCGCACCTGCACTTCGGGGTGTACCCGATCCTGCGGGCGCGGCCCGGCCGCCCGGTGGATCCGATCCCCCTCCTGAGGGCGCTGGGGCTCCCTCGCGCTCCGCCGGAGGAGGCGCCCAGCCAGCTGCCACCCAGTGCTTGAAAGAGGGTGAGCTCTAGAGCCCAAGTGCCCGGTAGACCTCTGGAATCTCCGGGTCAGGCTCGAGCATCACTTCAACTTCTCGCTCGGGGTCCAGGGGCGGAGCCTCGCTCACGGCGCCCGGCACGATGGCCAGCACCGGCTCCCGCAGCTCGCCCTCCAGGACCTCCAGCGGCTCCAGGAGGAGGGCGTGGTGGCACTCGTCGACGAAGAAGCGCTCCAGCATCCGGGCCCGCAGCCGGACCCCGGAGGGGGAGAGCCGGTCGGGGGCGACGGGGGCCGCGCGCTCCGGGCAGCCGGGCAGGTCCAGGGTCCCGGCCTCCGGTCCCTGCTCGTGCTCGGAGAGCCCGCAGGCCGGGGCGAAGGCCAGGGCGGCCAGGAGGCCGATGGAGACCGCGCGCATCCTCATCAGTCTAGATCCCGGTCCCCGTCCGGGCCAGATTCCGGTCGGGGCCGCGGGACGTCGATGTCGAAGCGCTGGATCTTGTTGTAGAGGGTGCGCAGGGCCACCCCGAGATCGGCGGCGGCGGCCTTCTTGTCCCCCTGGTGGCGGGCGAGGGCCCGCTGCACGGCCGCCCGCTCCATCTGCTCGAGGGTGAGGACCAGCGAGGGCTCCCGGGTGGCCCGGGTGGAGGCCGGCGGGAGGGAGGCCTCCTCGATCAGCTCCCGGGCCAGGAGCTCCGGGCCCAGCTCGAGGCCGTCGGCCAGCACCACCAGGCGGGCCACCACGTTCTCCAGCTCCCGCACGTTCCCGGGCCAGGGGTAGGCCTCCAGGGTCTCGATCAGCTCCGGGGTGGGGCGCATCGCCCGGCCCCGCTCGGTGGCGTCGAGGAAGTGGCGGGTCAGCAGGGCGATGTCGTCGGGGCGCATCCGCAGGGGGGGCACGTCGATGACGAGGGCGGCCACCCGGAAGAAGAGGTCGCTGCGGAAGGCGCCCTGATCCACCGCCCGCTTCAGGTCCCGGTTGGTCGCCGAGATCACCCGGACGTCGGCCCGGCGCAGCTCGGTGCCGCCCACCCGGTAGTACTCGCCGCTCTGGAGGAAGCGCAGCACCTTCGACTGGAGGGCCGGGCTCATCTCGCCGATCTCGTCCAGGAAGAGGGTGCCCTGGTCGGCCGACTCCACCAGGCCCCGGGCGCCCCGGGTGGCGCCGGTGTAGGCCCCCCGCTCGTGCCCGAAGAGGGTCGACTCCAGGAGGTTCTCGGGGATCGCCGCGCAGTTGAGGGTCACGTAGGCCTTGCCCGAGCGGGGCGAGACCCGGTGGATGAGCTGGGCGAAGAGCTCCTTGCCCGTGCCGGACTCCCCCTGGATCAGGCAGGTCGCCTCCGAGGCGCCCACCCGCTCGGCCATCTCCAGCGCCTCGCGCAGGGAGCGCTCCTGGCCGATGATCTGCAGCCCCTCCCGCTCCTCGGAGAGGCGGGCCTTCAGGGAGCGGTTCTCGACCTCGAGGAGGGTCTTCTGGGCGGCGATGGCCTGGTTGGCCTGCTCCAGCTCGGTGGTGGCCTCCGCCAGCTGCGCCTTGAGGGTCTCGTTGAAGCTGCGCACCTCCGCGTAGAGGTGGACGTTCTCCAGGGCCGCGGCGCAGAGGCCCGCCACCGCGGAGAGGGCCGTGGCGGTCTCCTCGTCGAAGGCGTCGGGCTGATCGGCCTCGATGTTGATCAGCGCCACGACGGCGTCCCGGGAGCGCACCGGGACCACCAGCTCGGAGAGGCCCGGGTAGGCCGGGTGCCCGACGTACTGCTGCTCCCGGCGGGTGTCCCGGATCAGCACCGGCTCGCCGGTCTCCAGGCAGCGGCCGAGGATCCCCCGGTTGGCGCCCACCTGCAGCCCGGGGGTGACCTCCACCGGCCCGGCCACCGCCGTCAGGGTGAGGATGCTCTGCCCGGGGTCCACCCTCCAGATGGAGGTGAAGGCCCGGCCGATGCGCTCGTGGACCCGCTCGACCACCCGCGAGAGGAGGAGGTCGGGGTCCAGGGTCGAGACCACCGCCTTGGTGACCTCCGAGACCAGGCGCAGCTGCCGGGTGCGCAGCTCCTCCCGCTGCCGGAAGTGGGCGCGCTCCACCGCCACCGAGACGTGACCGGCCACCCCCCGCAGGAAGCGCAGGTCGTCCTCGGTGAACCAGCCGGCCTCCTCGCTGCCGACCACCAGCAGCCCCGGCCGGCCCCCGCCGAGCCAGAGGGGGGCCGCGGCCACCGAGCGGCAGTCGGGGCAGAGCGGCGAGCCCGGGCTCTCCAGCAGCCGCGCCTCTCCTGCCGCCAGGACCGAGCCCAGGCCGCTCGAGTCGGTGGCGACCCGCTCGATCCGGTCCGTGCCCACCCGGCGGGCCTCCAGGACCCCGTGGCGGCGATCGAGGAGGGCCAGCACGAAGAGGTGGTGGCGCAGCACGCCGCGGCTGATCTCGGAGGCGGCCTCCAGGATGCCCCGGACCTCGCTCTCCGCGTGCACGGCGGTGGCCACGGCGTGGAGCCGCTCGAGGGCGGTGGTGCCGAGGCCGGCGGCGCTCTGCTCTCCGAAGGACGAGGGCGACATGGAGGGGGCGAGGTACCGGCGTCTTGCACTTCTTGCAAGATGGCGCGTGCAGATCCTGCAGGATTCCTGTATCTCCCGCCCATGTTCACCGGACTCGTGCAGGACGTGGGGACCATCGTCAGGGCGGACTCCCGGGGCGGCAACGTGCGCCTCGTCATCGAGCCGGACGAGCTCGATCCGGCGACCTTCGAGCGGGGGGAGTCCATCGCCAGCAACGGCGTCTGCCTGACGGTCGTGGCCCTCGGCAAGAAGCACTACGAGGTCGACGTGGGCCTGGAGACCCTCCAGGTGACCACCGCCGCGACCTGGAAGGTCGGCGACCGGGTGAACCTCGAGCGCAGCCTGGCCCTGGGTGACCGCCTGGGCGGCCACCTGGTCCAGGGCCACGTGGACGGGCAGGGCAAGGTGCTGGAGGCGAAGAAGGAGGCCGGGGTCCTCCACCTCGACATCGCGATGCCCGAGGCCCTCGCCCCCCTGATCTGCGAGAAGGGCTCCATCGCGGTGGATGGGGTCTCCCTCACGGTGAACGTGGCCACGAAGGAGCACTTCCGGGTGACCCTGATCCCCGAGACCGTCGAGCGGACGACCCTCGGTGCCCGCAAGAAGGGAGACGCGGTGAACCTGGAGGCGGATATCATCGCCCGGCAGATCGCGCGGATGCTGGCCTTCGGGGTGGGGGTCGGCGAGCAGAAGGGTGGGCTGGACCTGGCCTTCCTCGCCGAGCATGGATACGGAGGCGGGTGAGCCCGGGAGAGGCCGTGGACGTGTACGTGCACGTGTACGTGGACGGCCTCGGTGGCTAGCAGAGTCGGGTGCCTTGGGTTAGGTTGCGCGCGATGTCGATCCAGCGAGTCGAAGCCGCCCTGGAGGCGATCCGGGCCGGAAAGATGGTGATCCTCGTCGACGACGAGGATCGCGAGAACGAGGGCGACCTCGTCCTGGCGGCCGAGAAGGTCACCCCCGAGGCCATCAACTTCATGGCGCTCGAAGGAAGGGGCCTGATCTGCCTCACCCTCACCGAGGAGCGCTGCCGGCACCTCGACCTCCAGATGATGGTCGGCGAGAACACCTCGCCCCTGGGGACGGCCTTCACCGTCTCGATCGAGGCGGCCTCCGGCGTGACCACCGGGATCTCGGCCGCCGACCGGGCCCACACCATCAAGGTGGCCATCGACGAGAAGAGCGGCCCCCGGGACCTCTCCCGGCCGGGCCACGTCTTCCCCCTGCGCGCCCGCCGGGGTGGGGTGCTGGTGCGCACCGGCCAGACCGAGGGCAGCGTCGACCTGGCCCGGCTCGCCGGCCTGAACGCCTCCGGCGTCATCTGCGAGATCATGAAGGAGGACGGCACGATGGCGCGCCGCCCCGACCTCGAGGTCTTCGCCGAGAAGCACGGCCTGCTCATCCTCTCGGTGGCGGATCTGATCGACTACCGCATGGAGCGCGAGCGCCTCGTGAAGCGGGTGGTCGAGGCCGAGGCCGAGGTGGCCGGGCTGGGGAGCTTCAAGGTCATCGCCTACGAGTCCGAGATCGATCAGGAGGCCCACCTGGCCTTCGTGCGCGGAGAGTGGACCGAGGAGGACGCGGTCCTGACCCGGGTCCAGAGCCAGGACCTGCTCACCGACCTGCTGGCCGCGGCCCGCCAGGACGGCGGCCGCCCCCTCTTCGAGCGGGCCCTGGCGCAGATCGCCGCCGAGGGGCAGGGGGTGGTGGTCTGCCTGCGCAACCAGGCCAGCTCCGCGCCCGACCTCCGCGGCCGGATCGAGGCCCTCTCGCGGCCGCCCAGCGAGGTCGGGGACGAGCCCCGGACGGTGCGCCCCGACCTGCGCGAGTACGGAATCGGCGCCCAGATCCTGCGGGACCTCGGGGTGCGCAAGATGCGCCTGATGACGAGCACGCCCACCAAGATCGTGGGGCTCGAGGGCTTCGGTTTGACCATGGTGGAGCACGTCCGCCTGGCGAAGGAGAACGGCTCCGCCGGACCCGAGGGCTCGGTGGTGGTCCTGGATCAGAAGAGGAGCTAGCAGCGAGATGCCCACACGGATCGAAGGTGGTTTCGAGGGGAAGGGACTGAAGGTCGCGGTGATCGCGGGCCGCTTCAACGGCTTCGTGGTCGATCACCTCATCAGCGGCGCGGTGGACACGCTCACCCGCCACGGGGTGGGCGCGGACGACATCTCCATCGTGCGCTGCCCGGGCGCCTGGGAGCTGCCGGTGGTGGCCGCGAGGGTGGTCGAGGCCGGCAAGGTCGACGCGGTGGTGGCCGTGGGCGCGGTGATCCGCGGCGGCACCCCCCACTTCGACTACGTCGCCGCCGAGGTCTCCAAGGGCCTCGCCGCCGTCGCGATGGGCGCGAAGATCCCGGTCACCTTCGGCGTGCTGACCACCGACTCCATCGAGCAGGCGATCGAGCGCAGCGGCACCAAGGCCGGAAACAAGGGCTCCGACGCCGCGATGGCGGCCCTGGAGATGGCCAACCTCCTGAAGGCGCTCTAGGAGGCCACGGTGGGCAAGCGCCGCAAGGCACGAGAGTGCGCCCTCCAGGCCCTCTACGAGATCGACACCGCGGGGCAGGATCCGGGCGACGCGATCCAGCACCTGGCCGAGAGCTTCGGCACCGATGATCCGAAGATCCTCGGCTACGCCGAGAGCCTCATCCGGGGGGTCTGGGGCAACCTGGAGGAGCTCGACGCGGTGATCCAGGAGCACTCCCCCAACTGGACCCTGGAGCGGATGGCCCGGGTGGATCGGAACATCCTGCGCCTGGCGGCCTTCGAGCTGCGCTTCCGGGAGGACGTCCCCCTGAAGGTCGTGCTCAACGAGGCCATCGAGGTGGCCAAGCGCTTCGGCGCCGAGGGCTCGGCGGCGTTCATCAACGGCGTCCTCGATCGCCTGGCCCAGACCCTGCGCGGGGAGGCCCCGCAAGAGGCGGCCGGGGAGGACGAGGAGGACTCGTGAGCCGCCCCAAGCGGATCCCGGCCTCCCTCGAGGCGCTCGACGGGCTCGAGGCCGACACCGTCCTGCTCTTCCTTCCCTCGGACGAGCGCCCCCCTCAGGGGGTCACCGGGCTGGTCGACTGGCGGCTGGCCGGCGCGATCTCCCGGCTCTCGGCCCGCGGCTGGCTGATGGGGCAGGAGGGCGAGCTCTGCCTCTCCCCCGGCCGGGCGCGCCTCGAGGGGGCCCGCCTGCTGGTCTGCGGCGTGGGGGAGGAGAAGAAGGTCAGCGAGGCCTCCCTCCAGAAGGCGGTCACCCGGGCCTGCGAGGCGCTCGGCGAGATCGGCTGCAAGACCCTGGCCTGCGGCCTGCCGGCCTTCGGCAAGGACCCGGCGGGGCTCGGCGCCTCGGTGGAGCGCACCCTGAAGGCCAACTGGTCCGGCCCGCTCACCCTCCTCGAGCCGAAGAAGCGCGCAGGGTAGGGGGATGGCCGGGGGACGCCAGAGCGCGGTCCTCGCGGCCGTGATCGGCAACGGGATCCTCATCGGCGTGAAGGGGGCGGCGTTCCTCCTCTCCGGCTCCGGCGCGATGCTCTCCGAGGCGATCCACTCCGTCGCCGACACCACCAACCAGCTGCTCCTCTACCTCGGGGTCCGGCGCTCGGCCCGGGGCGCCGACGAGCAGTTCCCCTACGGCTACGGCGCCGAGCGCTACCTCTTCGCCCTGATCTCGGCCGTCGGGATCTTCATCCTCGGCGCCGGCGTCACCGTCTACCACGGGGTGCACTCCCTCCTGGTGCCCCCCGAGCTCACCGTCTCCTGGATCGACTACGCGGTGCTCGCCGCCGCCGGCCTCATCGAGGGCTTCGTCCTCCTCCGGGCGGCGCGGGAGGTCGCGGCGGGCAAGGGCAGCCAGTCCTTCCTCGAGTACCTGAAGAGCGCCACCGACCCCACGGTGCTCGCCGTCCTCTTCGAGGACTCGGTCGCCGTGGCGGGGGTGGTGGTCGCCGGATCGGGGATCGCCCTCTCGGCCGCGACCGGCAGCCCGATCTACGACTCGGTCGGCTCGATCGTGATCGGCCTCCTCCTCGCGGCCGTGGCCGTCTGGCTGGGCCTGAAGAACCGGGACCTGATCCTGGGCCGCTCGATCCCGCCCCACCTGCGGGAGCAGGCCGTGGCCCTGATCATGTCCCAGCCCTCGGTGGTGCGGGTCCAGGACGTGAAGACCCTGGTCATCGGCGCGGATCGCTTCAAGTTCAAGGCCGAGGTCGACTTCGACGGGGGCTACATCGGCCGGAAGCTCCTGCCCTGGGTGCGCGAGAACCTCCCGGAGGCCGGGGACGAGGCCGCGGCGGAGGCCTTCGCCGCCGAGTTCGGGGACCAGGTCGTCCAGGCGCTGGCCGACGAGATCGACCGGATCGAGGGCGAGCTGGCGCCGACCTTCCCGCGGCTCCACCACGTCGATCTGGAAGCCGACTGAGGGCGTCGGCGGGGGAAAGGCCCTCTGGTTCCGAGGTCCGGGGCGGTGCTATCCTCTCCTTCGGGTCTGATCCTCCTTTTTTCGGGGGGTTAGCAGTACCGGTTCCTGCGATGAGTGCCCCGAAGATCAAGATCCTCGTGGTCGAGGACTCCGCTGCGATGCGATCGCTGGTCGCGTCCACCGTCGAGTCGATCCCGGGGGTCGAGGTCGTCGAGAGCGACAGCGGCTTCGAGGCGCTGCGCCTGCTGCCCCGCGAGCCCGTGGATCTGATCATCACCGACATCAACATGCCCGGGGGGATCAACGGGCTGGAGCTGATCAACTTCGTGAAGAAGAACCCCCGCTACAAGCACGTTCCCCTCATCGTGATCTCCACCGAGGGCACCGACCGCGACCGGGAGAAGGGCATGAAGCTGGGGGCCGACGCCTACCTCATCAAGCCCTTCGAGCCCGACGATCTCGTGGCCGAGGTCGAGCGGCTCCTCGTGGCCGGCGCCCCCTGACGATGACGAAGCCTAGACCACCGGGGAAGCGGGCGCTGGTGGAGTTCCTCTCCGAGGCGCAGGAGATCATCGAGACCCTCTCGCGGGACCTGCTCGATCTGGAGAAGGGGACCGCCGGCGGGAAGGTCGATCCGGACGTGCTCAACGGCGCCTTCCGCGCCGCCCACACCCTCAAGGGGATGAGCGGGATGTTCGGGGTGCAGCGAATGAGCCGCCTGGCCCACCGGATGGAGGACGGCCTCGACGCCCTGCGGATGGGTCGGGTCCCCCTCGAGGCCGCGCTGCTCGACCTTCTCTTCGAGGGCATCGAGATCCTGGGTGAGATCTGCTCCGAGGTCTCGGACACCGGCTCGGCGGAGGGGCCCGGGGGCGGGGACGATCGGATCGACGACCTCGTGCGCCGCCTGGAGATGCGGCTGGAGCGCTCGGGGAAGGCCGCCTCGGACGATCCCCTCGACACCATCCAGCTCGCCACCTCGATCCGGCAGGTGCTCACCGAGTACGAGGAGCACCGGCTGCGGGAGAACGTACGCCAGGGGGCGAGCCTCTTCCGGGTGATCGCCTCCTTCGACCTGATGACCTTCGACGGGGACCTCTCGGAGCTCTCCGCCCGGCTCAAGGGGATCGGCGAGGTGGTCTCCACCCTGCCCTCGGGGGAGGCCTCCTCCGACACCCGGATCGACTTCGAGCTCATCCTCGGGACCGAGGCCTCGCTGGAGGTGGTCGTCGCGGCCGCCGGCGAGCTGGCGATGGAGGTCCAGCCGATCCTGCGGGTCGGGCAGGTGGCGCCGTCGGCGCCCTCGCCCCTCCGGGGCGCCTCGCTCCTCGACGAGCCCGCGCGGCCCGCGCCGGCGGCCCGGCCGCTGACCCAGGTCGGCGCCACGGCCGTCCGCCCCCTCGAGGACGATCCCGACGCCGAGGCGGCCGCCGCGGCCCTGGAGGCCGGCCGCGCTCCCGAGGCGGTGGGCTCGCTGCGCTCGGTCTCCCGCACCGTGCGGGTGGACATCGGCCGCCTCGACGCCCTGATGAACCTGCTGGGCGAGCTCGTGCTCACCAAGGTGAACATCCAGCGGATCAGCGACCGGCTGAAGCAGAGCAACGTGGCGACCAAGCTCTCGGGAGAGCTGCAGAAGGAGTCGCGCCTGCTCGAGCGCAAGCTCGAGGAGCTCCAGGCGGGCGTCCTCGACGTGCGGATGGTCCCGCTGGCGCAGCTCTTCGACAAGCTCTCGCGGATGGTGCGCAAGACCTCGCGCGAGTCGGGCAAGGAGGTCGACTTCACTGTGGCGGGCGGAGAGACGGAGCTCGACAAGCTGATCATCGAGGACCTCTCCGATCCCTTGATGCACCTCATCCGCAACGCGATCGATCACGGGATCGAGTCTCCCGAGGAGCGAGAGGCCAGGGGGAAGCCCCGGTCCGGGCAGGTGAAGCTGCGGGCCTATCAGGAGGGCAACCACGTCGTGATCGAGGTGCAGGACGACGGTGCGGGCATGAACGAGGCCGCCATCGTCGACACCGCGATCAAGCGGGGGCTGATCACCGCCAGCGAGATCGGCGACCTGAGCTCGCGGGACATCTTCGGCTTGGTCTTCCTGCCGGGCTTCTCCACCGCGTCGGCGGTGACCGACCTCTCCGGCCGGGGCGTGGGGCTCGACGTGGTGAAGCACAACGTCGCGGCGCTCTCCGGCATCATCGACGTCCGCTCGCAGCCGGGGGAGGGGACCACCTTCGCCCTGACCCTCCCGATCACCCTGGCCATCCTCCAGGCGCTGGTCGTGCAGGCGAAGGACCAGGTCTTCGCCCTGCCGCTCTCCGGCGTGCTGGAGATCCTGCGGGTCAACCCGGAGGAGGTCCGGCGGCTGCAGGGTCAGGCGGTGATCGACCTGCGCGGGGCGACCCTGCCCCTGGTGCGGCTGGCGAGGCTCTTCGAGCTGGACGAGGAGGAGCTGCCCTCCGGCCGCTTCTACGTGACCATCGTGGGGCTGGCGCAGAACCGGATCGCGGTCGCCCTCGACGGGCTCCTCGGCCAGCAGGACGTGGTCATCAAGGGGCTGGGCGACCGGCTGGCGAAGACGCCGGGGATCGCCGGGGCCACCGACCTCGGTGACCAGCGCACCACCCTGGTGATCGACGTGGCGGGGCTCATCGAGGAGGTCCTCGAGGGCCGTGAGTCCAAGGCGAAGGCGAGCTGATGGCGGGCCGGGACGAGAAGGGGAGCGGGGGCAAGCGGCCCGCGAAGAAGGCGGCGAAGAAGGTGGCGAAGAAGCCCGCGAAGAAGGTGGCCCGGAAGGCCGCGAAGAAGACGACGAGGAGGGCGCCTCCCGAGGACGCCGGGGCGCCCCCCGCCGTCGCGCCGCGCGCGGCCGAGGTGCCCCCGGAGCCCGTCCCCTCTCCGGCGGAGGACCTGGCCCTGCTGGAGGAGGCCTTCGCCGCGCGGAGCATCGAGGAGAGCCTCCCCGCGCCGGCCTCCTCCCGCAGCCTCCGGCCCTCGCGAGGCGCGCCCGAGCCGGAGCTCGAGGCGGAGGAGGAAGAAGAGGAAGAGGAAGAGGAGGAGGTCGATCCCCTCGACCGCTTCTTCTTCCGCCCGGATCAGGGCCCCCAGAAGGGCCTCGAGCTGGCGCTGGCCGCGCTCGCCGCGGCCCCCGACGCCGGCTGGCGGGAGGCGCTGGAGGCCGACAAGATCGAGGCCTTCCTCACCTTCCGGATGAACGACGAGTGGTACGCCGTGCCGATCGCCGCGCTCCAGGAGATCGTGCGGCCGCTCCCGGTCACCCCCGTCCCCCGCACCCCCGAGCACGTGTTGGGCGTGGTCACCCTGCGCGGGGTGGTGCTGCCGGTCCTCGATCTCCACCTGCGGCTGGGGCTCGAGCACCCCACCACCGATCGCAGGTCCCGGCTGCTGGTCCTCGACTCCCAGGAGGGGCCGGCGGCCTTCCTGGTCGAGGAGGTCGGCGGCGTCTGGCGGCCACAAGACCCGCGGCGCGAGCCGCCTCCGAGCTCCCTGGGGGCGCGGGGTGAGCTGATCGAGACCCTCCTGCGGGCGGACGAGCGGGTCCTGCCCCTCCTCGACCTGCGGGTCTCCCTGGCGGTCGAGCTCGAGGAGCGCGGCCACCGCGGCGAGGCGAGGGGCGGATGAGCGCGCCGGGCCAGAGCAGCGAGAGCGTCAGCGTGAGGCTCTGCTCCTTCCAGGTGGGTGAAGAGACCTACGTCGTGGACATCATGCGGATCCAGGAGATCGTGAACCCCCTCCCGGTCACGGCCCTCCGCAGCGGCTCCGAGGTCATCGAGGGGGTCATCGATCTGCGCGGTCAGGTCGTGCCGCTGGTCGACCTGCGCCGGCAGCTGGGGCTCTCGCCCTCGGTGGCCTCCCACGCCCGCAAGCAGATGATCGTGAACGTGGGAGGCAAGCTGGTGGCCTTCCTGGTCGACGCCATGGGGCGGGTGATCGAGGTCTCCCGGGACGAGATCCAGCGGACCGAGTCCGTGGAGGGGAGCGCGGCCGCCGAGCTCTTCCCGGGCGCGCTCCGTCACAAGGGCACCCTCTACCTCCTCCTCGATCTCCAGGCCGTGATGGAGCGGGGCGGCGTCAGCGAAGGAGACCTGCCATGACCCTCGACGAGCTGCGCGAGGCCCTGGCCGACGAGGAGGAGGAGGTCCGCTACCGGGCCCTGCGGCTCTCGCAGTCCGGGCTCGAGGCGGACACCCCCGGCCTCTCCGCGCTCCTGGTCGAGGCGCTGGCCGACCCCGCCTGGCGGGTGCGCAAGCTCGCCGGGCAGCGGCTGGTGGAGCTCGAGGACGAGGACGCCTTCGACGCGATGGTGCGGGTGATGGCGGACGAGGACGACGCCGCGGCCCGCAACGCCGCGGCCGACGCCCTGGTGCTCGCCGCCGGCGCGGCGGTGCCCGCGCTGCTGCGTGCCTTCGGTGGGGACGACGCGGACCAGGCCAAGTTCGTCATCGACGTCCTCGGTGACATCGGGGATCCCCGGGCCGTCCCGCGCCTGGTCGAGGCCCTCGCGCTCGAGGATCCGAACCTGCGCGCCGCGAGCGCCGAGGCCCTCGGGAAGATCGGAGGCCGGGACTCCGCCGACGCCCTCATCGGCCTCCTCGACGGCGACGACCTCCTCCTCACCGTCTCGGCGCTCGAGTCGCTGGTGCGGATGAGGATGGCGGTGCCCTTCTCGGTCCTCACCCCCCTCGCCGAGCGGCGCCTCCTGCGGCGCCCGGTCCTGCGCCTCCTCACCCGCTGCGAGGGTGAGCAGGTCCTCGAGACCATCGTCGAGGCCTTCTCCGACTCCTCGCGGGGCACCCGCGAGGTCGCGGTGACCGCCTTCGGCGAGTGGCGCCGCCGTCACGACCTCGACCGGGTGATCGCCGCGGAGCTCCTCGCCCGCAGCGACGAGACGGCGCTGGTCTCGGCGGTCGACGATGCCCTGGGCAGCTCGGATCTCGCGGTCCAGAACGGCGCCCTGGAGGTCCTGGCCTCCCGCGCCCTCCCGCAGATGCTCGACGAGGTCCTGGAGACCGCCGCCGACGAGCGGCTCGAGGAGCTGGCGCTCGAGGCGCTGCTCCGGATGGGTCCGGCGGTCTCCGCCGAGCTGCTGGCCTGCGCTCCGGACCTGCCGCCGGCCGCGCGCCGGGTGGCCTACGGCGCCCTCTCCCGGATCGGGGACGAGCGGGCCGTCGCGCCCCTGGTGGCGGCGCTGGACGAGGGGGACGACTCGATGCGGGCCGAGGCGGCCCGGGCGCTCGGCGAGCTGGGGGACGCGAGGGCGGTCGGACCGCTCAGCCGCCTCCTCGGCCGCGCCAACCGCGAGCTCGCCCGGGCAGTGGTGGAGGCCCTGGCCCAGCTGGCCCGGAGCGAGCGGGAGCCGGTCCTGGAGGCCTGCCGGGAGCGCCTCGGCTCCGAGGAGCCCCTGCGCATCGCCGACGTCTGCCGCCTGCTGGGCGAGGTCGGCACCCTGGCCGAGCTGCCGCTGCTGGAGGTGACGCTGCCCCACCCGGACGCGCGGGTGCGGCAGGCCGCCATCAGCGCGGTGGGGCACCTCGCCGGCGCCGACGCCCTCGACGCCCTGCGCCGGGCCCTGGCCGACGAGTCCGCCGAGGTCCGCTCGGCGGCGACCCGCGCGCTGGTGGAGGAGGTCGGCCACGAGGCCGTCGAGGCCCTCCGGGTCGCGGCGGGAGACGACGACGCCCAGGTGGCCAGCCTGGCCATCCAGGGCCTCGGTCAGCTGCGGGATCTCGAGAGCGCCGAGCTCCTCCTCGAGCGGGTCGCCGACGGCCGGTCGGCCCACGCTCCCGCGGTGGCCCTCGCCGCCCTCGAGGCCCTCGACCGCCTCGACGCCCCCCTCCTCGGCGCGGCGCTCCTGCGCGGGGCGGCGCACCCGGAGGCCGAGGTGGTCAAGGAGGCCATCGCCATCGCCTCGCGCAGCGGGACGCCCGGCGCCACCGAGATGCTGCTGGAGGCGGCCCGGCACGAGGCCTGGGACGTGCGGCGGGCCGCTGCCCTCGGGCTGGCCGAACTCGGGGACGCCGACGCCCTCGGTCCGGTGCAGGAGCTGCTGGCCGCGGAGAGGGACGAGATGGTCGCCGCGGCGCTCGAGAGCGCGCTGCGGTCCCTGGAGGCGCGCAAGGCGTGAACCAGGAGCGTCCGCAGCTCGACGACGAGACCTTCCGTCTGCTCAGTGATCTCGTCCACGACTACTGTGGCATCTCCTTCCACGAGGACATGCGCTTCCTCCTGGAGCGGAGGCTCCACACCCGCCTGGAGATCCTCGGGCTGCACAGCTTCCGCGACTACTACCGCTACCTGCGCTTCGACTCGAACCGGCAGCGGGAGCTGGAGGAGGCCGCCGAGCTGCTGACCACCAACGAGACCTACTTCTTCCGGGAGCAGCCCCAGCTGCGGGCCTTCACCGGGGACATCCTCCCCGGGATGGCCGAGTCGCGCGGCCGGCGCAAGCGGCTGCGCATCTGGTCGGCGGGCTGCAGCACCGGGGAGGAGGCCTACACCATCGCCATGCTCCTCCTGGAGAGCGGGCTCTTCGAGGGGTGGCGCCTCGACGTCTTCGGCACCGACATCTCCCGGGCGGTGCTGGCCACGGCCCGCCGGGGCGTCTACCGCCAGCACGCCCTCCGGGAGACCGACGAGCGCTTCATCCACCGCTACTTCGAGACGGCGGAGGACGGCGCGCGGCGCGTCAGCGACGAGGTGCGGAGGATCGTCTCCTTCGGTCACCTCAACCTCGCCGACCCGCAGATGATGGGCCTGGTGGGGGAGATGGACGTCATCTTCTGCCGGAACGTCCTGATCTACTTCGGCGCCGAGGTGAAGCGGGCCCTCATCGGCCGCTTCTACGAGCACCTGGCGCCAGGCGGCTACCTGCTCCTGGGGCACTCCGAGTCCCTGCTCAACCTCTCCACCGACTTCGAGCTCGTGCACCTCGATCACGACCTCGTCTACCGCCGACCCGAGGAGAAGCGATGAGCCAGGAAGGCCTGCGGAGACTGAAGGTGCTGGTCATCGACGACTCGGCTCGCAGCCGCGAGGCGGTCGTCGAGGCGCTGCGCGCCCTGCCGGCCATCGAGGTCGTGGGGATCGCGGTGGACGGCGAGGAGGGCCTCGCGCGCTGCCTGCAGCTGCAGCCCGACCTCATCACCGTCGATCTCGAGATGCCCAAGATGGACGGCTTCACCTTCCTGCGGATGGTGATGGCCCGGGCGCCCACCCCCGTGCTGGTGGTGAGCTCCTACGCCCGCAAGGAGAACGTCTTCCGGGCGCTGGAGCTGGGCGCCGTCGACTTCATCCCCAAGCCCGGCGGCGCCGACGCCGGGAGCGCGGTGGCGTTGCAGGCGCTGCTGGCCGAGAAGATCGAGATCGCCCGCTCGCTGCGCCGGGCGAACCTGCGCGCCGTCGCGCCCGCGACGCCCGAGCGGACCCCTCGCCCGGCCGCAGCCCGGCAGCGGCCCGAGGAGCGGAAGCAGACCGAGTGCCCCCGGGTGATCGCCATCGGCGCGTCCACCGGAGGCCCCCCGGCGCTGCAGCACATCCTGAGCTCGCTGCCGGCGGACTTCCCGGCGGCCGTGGTGGTGGCCCAGCACATGCCGGAGCGCTTCACCGAGGCCTTCGCCGCGCGGCTGGATCGCACCTGCGAGGTCGAGGTCCGGGAGGCCGCCGACGGGGACCTCCTCCTGCCCGGCCGGGTCCTCCTCGCGCCAGGGGGGAAGCAGATGTCGGTCTCCCTGGTCGAGGGGCAGGCCCGGGCGAAGGTCGGCCCCGCCGCCGATGGATCCACCTACGTGCCCTCGGTGGACGAACTCTTCCTCTCGGTGGCGGCGCTCTGCGCCGACCGGGCCATGGGGCTGATCCTCACCGGCATGGGCCGGGACGGACGGGAGGGGATCATCATGTTGAAGAAGGCCGGGGGTACGACCGTGGCCGAGTCGGAGGAGACCGCCATCGTCCACGGGATGCCCAAGGAAGCCGCCGACACCGGCTGCGTCGATCGCGTGTTGCCCCTGGAAGAGATCACCGCGGCGATCCTCGCATTTGCCCGGACCGGGCGATTGCCCGCAAGTGGGAGCCGGTGATAGCTACGTTGGCCGGGATGAGGAACTGGAGATCAGGTATTGCGCCGTCGGCGGGGGGCGTGACCGGTGAGTGAGAGACGGATTCTCGTCGTCGAGGACTCGCCGACCATGCGTCAGCTGATCGTCTTCGCGCTCTCGCGGGTCCCCAACATCCGCTGCGTCGAGGCCGAGGACGGCGTCGAGGGCCTGAAGCGGATCCACAGCGAGACCTTCGACCTGGTCGTCACCGACATCAACATGCCCCTGATGGACGGCCTCAAGCTCCTCTCCCGGATCCGCAGCGACGATCGTCACGCCGAGGTCCCGGTCATCGTGGTCACCACCGAGGCCGGCGCCGAGGATCGGGCGAGGGCGATGTCGCTCGGGGCGAATGCGTACATCATCAAGCCGATCCGGGCGCAGCAGGTCGTGGAGACAGTGCGGACGCTGCTGGGGTAGGGGGCGGGTGTACCCCCGAGGTCGGGGGCTCGGGGTCTGGCCCCTGGAGAAGCCGTGTACGTGTACGTGGACGTGTACGTGGACGGGGGTGTCGGGGTGTCGCGGTAGGAATGAGGTCGTCGTTCCACCCTCTCTCCTCGCGGGGGCGTTTCGTGATCGGTGATCGGACCGCCCTCGCCGCCGGCCCCTCCTTCGGGTGAGGGCCGTCGTCGAGGGCGGCCCGATCACCTCAATCCACGGAGAATCGCCATGCCGCGCAGAACATCCTTCCTTCCTCACGAGCGCCTCGATGCCTACCGCGTTGCCATCGAGCTCATCGCGGGGCTGCGCTCGGTTCACGAGACCGGGCTGCCTCCTCACATCCGCGATCAGCTCCAGCGAGCCAGCCTCTCCATTGCGCTCAACATCGCCGAAGGTACGGGGCGAGTCGGCAAGGACCGGCTCAAGTTCTATCGAATCGCTCGGGGTAGCGCCTGTGAGACGGGTGCTCTCCTGGACGCCATCGAGGTCAGTGGAGTCGAACTCGACGATTCCTTCGAGCACCTCCACAACCTCTGCGCCCGGCTCTACGCCATGCTCACCCGCCTCGCCGAACTCCAGATCAAGGCGGCCTGATCGGCGCCAGGATCAAGGGCCGTGCACGTTCACGTACACGTACACGTACACGTACACGGCCTCTCCCGGGGGCCACCGAGGCCCCCGGGGATCCTGGTCCCTCTCCTAGGGCCAGAGCCGATCGAGCGTCCGCGCGAAGGGAATCGTCTCCCTCACGTGCCGGATCCCACAGATCCACGCGACCGTCCGCTCGAGCCCCAACCCGAAGCCGGCGTGGGGAACGGAGCCCCACCGCCGCAGATCGGTGTACCAGCTGAAGGCCTCCGCCGGCAGGCCGTGGGCCTCGATGGCGCTCTCGAGGATCCCGAGATCGTCCTCGCGCTGCCCGCCGCCGATGATCTCGCCGTAGCCCTCGGGGGCGAGCACGTCCATGGAGAGGGAGTGCTTGGGAGAGGAGGGATCCTTCTTCATGTAGAAGGCCTTGATGGCCGCCGGGAAGCCGTGAACGATGATCGGGCGATCGTAGAGCTTGGTCAGCTCGGTCTCGTGGGGCGCCCCGAAGTCCGAGCCCCACTCGATCTCGAGGGAGGCCTTGAGCTCCGGATCGGTCGCGGCGTCGCGCAGGGCGAGGATCTTCTCGATGGCCTCGTCGTAGTGCACCCGCGGGAAGGGCTTCTGGATCTTCTCCAGGGCGGAGACGTCCCGCTCCAGCACGTTGATCAGCTCGTCCCGGTGCTTCTCCAGGGTGCGGCCGACGATCTCGACGAGGAAGTCCTCGGCCAGCTCCATGTCCTGGTCGAGATCCATGTAGGCGACCTCGGGCTCGACCATCCAGAACTCCTGGAGGTGGCGCCGGGTCTTGGACTTCTCGGCCCGGAAGGTGGGGCCGAAGCAGTAGGTCTTGCCGAAGGCCAGCGCGCCGACCTCCTGGTAGAGCTGGCCGCTCTGGGTGAGGTAGGCGGTCCCGTCGAAGTAGGGCAGCTCGAAGAGGGTGGTGGTCCCCTCGCAGGCCGCCGGGGTGAGGATCGGCGAGTCGAAGAGGATGAACCCCCGCGAGTCGAAGTAGTCACGGATGGCCGAGGCGAGGGTCGCCCGGATCCGCAGCGCCGCGTGCTGCTTCCTCGAGCGCACCCAGAGGTGCCGGTGGTCCATCAGGAAGGCGTCGCCGTGGGCCTTGGGGGAGATGGGGTAGTCGGGGGTGTTCTGGAGCACCTCGACGGCCGAGACCTGCAGCTCGAAGCCCAGGGGCGAGCGCTTGTCCTCGACGACCTTGCCGGTGACCCGGATCGAGGCCTCCTGGTTCAGGCCGTCGCAGAGCTCGAAGAGCTCGTCTCCCACGTCGGCCTTGGAGACGACGGCCTGGATGATGCCGCTGCCGTCCCGGACCTGGAGGAAGTGGAGCTTCTTGGAGCCCCGCTTGTTGTAGAGCCAGCCCTGGAGGGTGACGGTCTGATCCAGGTGCGCGCCGATGCCTTCGATGGTGCTCAAGGTAGCCATGGGGCGCGCAGTCTATTTGGCCGCACGCGGGCCAGCAAGCGGGTGGCGCCGCCCGCCCCGGATGGTTAGAGTCCCGCGCCATGGCCCACGACGAGCGCAAGTACGATCCCGCATCCATCGAGTCCACCTGGCAGCAGCGCTGGCAGGAGGCCAGCCTCTTCCGCGCCCACGACGCCGGCGAGAAGGACCCATTCTACGTCCTCGAGATGTTCCCCTATCCCTCGGGGCACATGCACATGGGCCACGTGCGGGTCTACGCCATCGGCGACGTGCTGGTCCGCTACATGCGGATGAAGGGCAAGGAGGTCCTCCACCCCATGGGCTGGGATGCCTTCGGCCTGCCCGCCGAGAACGCGGCGATCAAGGAGGGGATCCACCCGAACCTCCGCACCCGGGACAACATCGCCTCCTTCAAGGCCGAGATGGTGGCCCTGGGCTACGCCTTCGACTGGGAGCGCGAGTTCGCCACCTGCGATCCCGAGTACTACCGCTGGAACCAGTGGCTCTTCCTCCAGATGTGGAAGAAGGGCCTGGTCTACCGGCGCACCGCCCGCCTCAACTGGTGCCCCGACTGCGTCACCGTCCTGGCCAACGAGCAGGTCGAGGACGGCACCTGCTGGCGCTGCGACTCCGAGGTCGAGGAGCGGGAGATGCCCCAGTGGGCCTTCAAGATCACCGACTACGCCCAGGAGCTGCTGGACGATCTGGAGAAGCTGGGGGAGTGGCCCGAGCGGATCACCACCATGCAGCGCAACTGGATCGGCCGCTCCACCGGCGTCGAGGTCGACTTCCCGGTGGAGGGCTCCGACGAGGCCATCCGGATCTTCACCACCCGCGGCGACACCATCTACGGCGCCACCTACGTGGTGCTGGCGCCGGAGCACCCCCTCACCGACGCGCTCACCCCGCCCGAGAAGCGGGACGAGGTCGAGGCCTTCAAGAAGGCCTGCCGCGAGCAGGGGAAGATCGAGCGGACCAACCCCGACTCCGAGAAGCTGGGCGTGGCCCTCGGCCGCACGGCGAAGAACCCCTTCACCGGTGAGTCGATCCCGATCTGGATCGGCAACTTCGTCCTGGCCGAGTACGGCACCGGCGCGATCATGAGCGTGCCGGCCCATGACAGCCGCGACTTCAAGTTCGCGAAGAAGTACGACATCCCGATCAAGGTCGTCATCCAGCCCACCGAGGGGGAGCAGCTGACCCTCGAGGCGATGGAGGACGCGTTCACCGGCGACGGCACCCTGGTCGACTCGGGGGAGCACAGCGGCCTCTCCTCGGCCGCGGCGCGGGAGGCCATCGCCGCCTTCGCCCAGGAGACGGGCATCGGCGAGGCCACGGTGAACTGGAACCTGCGCGACTGGGGCATCTCCCGGCAGCGCTACTGGGGGACGCCCATCCCCTTCGTCCACTGCGCGAAGGACGGCCTGGTGCCGGTGCCAGAGGATCAGCTGCCGGTGCGCCTGCCCGAGGACGTGGAGTTCAAGGGGACGGGCGGCTCGCCCCTGGAGACCTCCGAGACCTTCAAGCAGACGACCTGCCCGGAGTGCGGCGGCGCGGCCGAGCGCGAGATCGACACCATGGACACCTTCGTGGACTCGTCCTGGTACTACGCGCGCTACTGCGACGCGAAGAACGACGCGGCCCCCTTCGACGCCGAGAAGGCGAACCGCTGGCTGCCGGTCGACGTCTACGTGGGCGGCCCGGAGCACGCGGTGATGCACCTCCTCTACTTCCGCTTCTGGCACAAGGTGATGCGGGACCTGGGGATGGTGAAGAGCGACGAGCCGGTGACGCGGCTGGTGACCCAGGGCATCGTCATGAAGGGCGGGGCGAAGATGTCGAAGTCCCTGGGCAACGTGGTCTCGCCCACCGACATGATCGAGCGCTACGGCGCCGACACCGTGCGGATGTTCATCCTCTTCGCGGCCCCGCCGGAGAAGGACATCGACTGGAACGACGACGCGGTGGAGGGGCAGTTCCGCTTCCTCTCCCGCCTCTGGCGCGCCGTCGCCGGCCGCCTCGACGAGGTCGAGGGCGCCGCCGTGGCCGCCTCGATGGAGGGGCTCGAGGGCGCGGACCTGGAGACCTTCCGCAAGGTGCACAAGACCATCGAGGCCGTGAGCCGCGATCTCGGCGAGCGGCTGATGTTCAACACGGCCATTGCCCGGATCATGGAGCTGGTGAACCACCTCTCCGGCTACCAGCCCTCCGCCGGGGCGGGGCAGGGCGTGCTGCGCCTGGCCTTCGAGTCGCTCGCCACCCTCATCTACCCCTTCGCTCCCCACATCGGCGAGGCGCTCTGGCACGAGCTGGGACACGAGGGCTTCCTCCTCGAGCGGCCCTGGCCCGAGCACGATCCGAAGGCGGTGGTGGACGACACCGTGACCCTGGCGGTGCAGGTCAACGGCAAGATGCGGGGCACCATCGAGGTGGCCCGCGACGCCGACACCGAGACCGTGAAGGCCGCGGCCCTCGCCGAGCCCGCCGTGCAGCGGCACACCGAGGGCAAGGAGCTGAAGAAGGCCATCGTCGTGCCCGGCCGGCTGGTGAACTTCGTCGTCGCGGGATGAGACGGCGGCGTCCGCTGGAGCTCCTGCTCGGCCTGCTCCTCGCGGGCGGGGGCTCCCTCGCCTGCGGCTACCGCCTCGCGGCCCGGCCGCCCCTCCCCGGAGGGGTCGAGCGGGTGCGGGTGGAGATCCTCTCCAACGACACCTCCGAGCTGGAGCTCGGCGCCATCGTGGCGGAGGCCCTCTCCCGCCACGTGGCCCGGGAGGATCGGCTGGCCAGCGGCGCCGCCCCGGACGCCCGCCTGATCGGCCGGGTGCTGAGGCCGAGGACGGGCGGGGTGGCCTTCCCGCCGGCCCTCCAGGGGGCGGGGCTCTACACCCAGAGCCTGGGGCTGGAGCTGCGCCTGCTCGACCCCGGGGGGAAGGTCCTGGGTCAGGCCCGGGTCAGCGCCAGCGAGCCCT
>JARGFU010000035.1:0-808 GCA_029210625.1 Deltaproteobacteria bacterium
CGGTCCCGGCCGCGCCGAGCTTCAGCCCGGCCCCGGCCGCCCCCGCGCCCGCCGCGCCGACCCCGGCCGCCGCCGCCTTCGGTGCGCCGACCCCGGCCGCCCCGGCGAAGATGCCCCTGTCCGAGATCTCCCACCAGGGAGTGGCCGGCGGTGAGGGCCCCACCGGCACCATGGTCGGCATCCCCGTGCCCTTCCCGG
The DNA here is from genome assembly GCA_029210625.1 of Deltaproteobacteria bacterium. Lineage (NCBI taxonomy): Bacteria > Pseudomonadati > Myxococcota > Myxococcia > Deltaproteobacteria bacterium. The sequence continues at coordinate 199 of JARGFU010000035.1, forward strand.
AGCCCGCCGAGGACAGCTCGGCGCCGCTCTCGCCCGCCGACCTCGCGCCCACCCCGGCGCCGGCGAGGACCCCGGAGCCCGAGCCGATGAACCCGGCCGATCTGGCGCCGACGCCCGCCCCGGCGCCGGCCGCCCTGACGCCCGAGCCCGCCGGCCTCGACTCCGACTGGGGGCTCACCGAGCCCGCCGCGGCGAGCCCGGCGCCGGCCGCCCCCTCGCTCACGCCCCGGCCCGCCGCTCCGGCGCTCGAGCCGAAGCCGGCCCCGATCCCGGCCCCGGCGCCGGCCGCGCCCGCCCCGGCGGCGAGCGGCAGCGACTGGGACCTCTCCTCCTTCGGGGGAGAGGAGCCCGAGGCCGAGCTCGCCGAGCCCGAGCCCATCGAGCTCGAGGCCGTCGAGCTGGAGCCCGAGCCCGAGGCTCCGGCCCTGGACCTCGACAGCGCCGCGGCGGACCTCATTTCGGCGGAGCCGGCGGTCGAGGAGCCCGCGGCCGTCGCGGCCCCCTCCCTGGACTTCGGCACCGACGACGATGACGACGTCGAGGTCTCCATGGACGACGCCGAGGAGCTCGGTGGGCCGGTCGAGATCGGCGCCGATGAGCTCGAGATGGC
>JARGFU010000035.1:908-43540 GCA_029210625.1 Deltaproteobacteria bacterium
CGAGCCGGAGGTCGAGATGGACCTCTCCGAGCCGGAGCCGGAGCCGGAGCCCGAGTTCGATCTGGCCGACGCCGAGCCGGAGGTCGAGATGGACCTCTCCGAGCCGGAGCCGGAGCCGGAGCCCGAGCCGGAGCTCGAGGTCGAGGCGACCCCGGCGCCCGCCCCGGTGGCCCCGGCGGCGGGAGGCACCGACGAGGCGACCCTGCGCGCGGCCCTCTCGGGAGCCAGCCGCGAGCTGATCGAGAAGGTCGTCTGGGAGGTCGTCCCCGAGCTCGCCGAGACCATCATCCGTGAGGAGCTCGAGCGGCTCATCAAGGCCCGCGAGGGCGGCGAGTAGAGCGCGGTCGACCGCATCCGAGGGTCGTCCGGCCTCGCCTCGCGGGGCCGGCGTCCTCATCACCTTCGGGGGAAGACTCCTTTCGTTTCGACGGCGCCTGCCACCATCGTCGGCGCCGCGGGAGATGCCATGAGCACCCTGGACAAGAGCTACGATCCCGCAGCGGTGGAGCGCCGCTGGTACGAGGCCTGGGAGCAGGCCGGCCACTTCGTCGCCGATCCCGAGAGCGGCAAGCCGCCCTTCTCGATCGTCATGCCGCCGCCGAACGTGACCGGCTCCCTGCACATGGGGCACGCCCTGACGGCGACCATCCAGGACATGATGGTCCGCTGGAAGCGGATGAGCGGCTTCGAGGCCCTCTGGCTGCCGGGCACCGACCACGCCGGCATCGCCACCCAGATGGTGGTCGAGCGCGAGCTGCAGCAGAGCGAGGGCAAGAGCCGCCACGATCTCGGCCGCGAGGCCTTCCTCGAGCGGGTCTGGGAGTGGAAGAAGGCCTACGGCTCCCGCATCACCGAGCAGCACAAGGCGCTGGGCACCTCCTGCGACTGGAGCCGTGAGCGCTTCACCATGGACGAGGGGCTCTCCCGGGCGGTGCGCGAGGTCTTCGTGCGCCTCCACGAGGAGGGGCTGATCTACCGGGCGACCCGGCTGATCAACTGGTGCCCCCGCTGCCACACGGCGCTCTCCGACCTCGAGGTGGATCACGAGGAGCAGAAGGGGCACCTCTGGCACCTGGCCTACCCGGTCGAGGGCACCGACCGGAGGCTGGTCGTCGCCACGACCCGGCCCGAGACGATGCTCGGCGACACCGGCGTGGCGGTGCACCCCGAGGACCCGCGCTACAAGGACCTCGTCGGCAAGTCCGTGCGCCTCCCCCTGGTGGATCGGCTGATCCCCATCGTCGGGGACGCGGTCCTCGTCGACATGGAGTTCGGCACCGGCGCGGTGAAGGTGACTCCGGCCCACGACTTCAACGACTTCGAGACCGGCAAGCGCCACGAGCTCGAGGAGATCTCGATCCTCGACATCGACGCGAAGGTGAACGAGAACGGCGGCCCCTATCAGGGGCTGGACCGGAACGAGGCGCGCAAGAAGGTCGTCGAGGACCTCGAGGCCCTCGGGCTGCTCGAGAAGGTCGAGGACTACGAGAACAAGATCGGCGGCTGCCAGCGCTGCCGCACCGTGGTCGAGCCCTACCTCTCCCAGCAGTGGTTCGTGAAGGCGGGCGTGCTCGCCGAGCCCGCCATCGAGGCGGTCGAGCAGAAGAAGACCGTCTTCGTCCCCGAGAGCTGGGAGAAGACCTACTTCCACTGGATGCGGAACATCCAGGACTGGTGCATCTCCCGGCAGCTCTGGTGGGGTCACCGCATCCCCGCCTGGTACTGCGACGAGGGGCACGTCACCGTCGCCCGGGAGGCCCCCGCCGCCTGCGGCGAGTGCGGGGCGACGGCCCTGCGGCAGGACGAGGACGTCCTCGACACCTGGTTCTCCTCGGGGCTCTGGCCCTTCTCCACCCTCGGGTGGCCGGAGCAGAGCGCCGACCTGAAGTTCTTCTACCCGACCTCGCTGATGGAGACGGGCTTCGACATCATCTTCTTCTGGGTCGCCCGGATGATGATGATGGGGATCCACTTCATGGGCGAGGTGCCCTTCGAGACCGTCTACCTCCACGCGATGGTGCGGGACGAGAAGGGCCAGAAGATGTCGAAGACCAAGGGGAACGTCATCGATCCCCTCGAGGTGAGCGAGAAGCACGGCGCCGACGCCCTGCGCTTCACCCTGGCCTCGATGGCCGGTCAGGGCCGCGACATCAAGCTCTCCCTCGACCGGGTCGCCGGCTACCAGGCCTTCGCCAACAAGATCTGGAACGCGGCGCGCTTCGCCCTGATGAACCTCGAGGACTACGAGGCCGACGGGGTGGAGCCGTGGGCGGGCAACCTCCTGCCGGCCGATCGCTGGATCTTGAGCCGCCTGGACCGGGCCGTGGCCGGGACGAAGGACGCCCTGGAGGGCTACCGCTTCGACGAGGCGGCCCGGATCACCTACGGCTTCTTCTGGGGTGAGCTCTGCGACTGGTACATCGAGCTGGCGAAGGCGCCCCTGCGCGGTGACCTCGGGGACGAGGCCAAGAAGACCTCCCAGCGCGTGCTGGTGCACGTGCTCGACGAGGCCCTGCGGCTGCTGCACCCGATGATGCCCTTCGTCACCGAGGAGATCTGGCAGAAGCTTCCCCTCGGCGACGAGCGCCCCGCCTCGATCATGATCGCCAGCTACCCCGAGCCGAACCCCTCCCGGCAGGACGACGCGGGGGAGGCCACCATGGCCCGGCTCATCGAGGCGATCTCGGGGGTCCGCACGATCCGGGGCGAGTCCCGCATCTCCCCCAAGGCCAAGCTGGAGGTCGAGGTCCACGCCCCCGACGCCGAGGCCCGCGCCTCCTTCGAGGAGAACGAGGGCTACTTCCTCGGGCTCTGCGGCGCCAGCCGGTTGACGGTGAAGGAGCCGGGGACCCCGCCCGCGAAGGCCGCGGTGCACGTGGCCACCGACCTCGATGTCTACGTGCCCCTCGAGGGGATCGTCGATCTCGACGAGGAGGCCAACCGGCTGGAGAAGGAGCTGGGCAAGGTCGCCAAGGACCTGAACGGCCTGGAGAAGCGCCTGGGCAACGAGGGCTTCCTCGCCCGGGCCCCCGAGGAGGTGGTCGTCGAGAGCAAGGCGCGGCTGGCCGAGCTCCAGGAGGTCCACGCCCGGATCGAGAGCAACCTGAAGCGGCTGAGAGGTGAGCCATGAGCGGTTCCCGGCAGAGCATCGAGAGCGTGCTGCAGGAGGTGAGGGCCGCCCGGGACGAGGATCTCGCCGGAGAGGCGACCTCCCGGGTGCGGGGGCTCTCCCGGGCCCGCGGCCTGGTCGCCGGGCTGCAGGCGATGGGGCAGGGCAAGCTCCGGGAGGGGATGGCCCACGTGGCGTCGGCGCTCGGCGAGCCCTGGGTCGAGGCGCCGCCCTCCGAGGAGGCGAAGCCCGCGGCGAAGAAGAAGACCGCGAGGAAGACCGCCAAGAAGGCGGTGAAGAAGGTCGCGAAGAAGACCGCCAAGAAGGCGGTGAAGAAGGCCGCCAAGAAGACCGCGAAGAAGGCGACGAAGAAGACCGCCCAGAAGACCGCGAAGAAGGCGACGAAGAAGGCCGCCGGGAAGACCGCGAAGAAGGCGGCGAAGAAGACCGGAAAGGCCCGTTGATGCACCACCCACTCGCCCCCGGGATCGAGGATCTGATCACGCTCGCCCTCGCCGAGGATCTCGGGCCGGGGGACGTCACCACCGAGGCGACGGTGGAGCCCACCCGGGAGGGGAGCGGCACCGTGGTGGCCCGGGAGGCGCTGGTGGTCAGCGGTGTGACCGTGGCGGCCCGCGTCTTCGAGCGGGTGGGTCCGGATCTGTTGATCGACCCGATGGTGAAGGACGGCGACCTCCTGGTCGCCGGCGCGCCGGTGCTGCGGGTGTCGGGGAGGCTGGCGCCGATCTTGAGCGCCGAGCGCCTGGCCCTGAACTTCCTGCAGCGCCTCTCGGGGATCGCGACCCGCACGGCCCACTTCGTGGACGCCCTGGGCGAGGGCCGGACCCGGCTCCTCGACACCCGCAAGACGACCCCCGGGCTGCGCCTGCTGGAGAAGGCGGCGGTCCGCCACGGTGGAGGGCACAACCACCGGATCGGCCTCTTCGACGGAGTGATGATCAAGGACAACCACATCGTGGCGGCCGGCGGGATCACCATCGCCGTCGAGCGCGCCCGGGAGCGGGTCGGCCCGCTGACCCGGATCGAGGTGGAGGTCGAGGACCTGGCGGGCCTCGAGGAGGCGATCACCGCCGGCGCCGAGATGGTGATGCTCGACAACATGGACGACGCCCGGGTCGCCGAGGCGGTCGAGGCGGCCGGGGGGAGGGTCCTCCTGGAGGTCTCCGGGGGGGTGACCCTGGAGCGCCTGCCCCGCCTGGCCCGGGCCGGGGTCGACTACGTCTCGATCGGCAGCATCATCCACGGGGCCCAGGCGGTGGATCTGGCCCTCGACCTGAACGGGTGACCTTCCACCTACCTTTGCGGTAGCTTGTGCCGGTGTCGACCTCGGACGCATCGAGTGAACTGGTCCTCGGGCTGCTCTCCGATGCCCTCGGCGAGTTCCTCTCGGGAGAGGTGCTCTCTGCCAAGCTCGGCCTCGCGCCGACCGAGGTCTATCGCCAGATCGAGTCGCTCCGCGCGCAGGGCTACCGGATCGACTCGCGGGGCCGCGCGGGCTACCGCCTGGTCTCGGTCCCCGATCGCCTCACCCCCCTGGAGATCGAGCCCTTCCTGACCACCCACGACCTGGGGCGCGAGCTCCACCACCGGGCGGTGATCGACTCGACGAACGCCCTGGCCAACATCCTCGCCAGCGAGGGTGCCTTCCACGGCGAGGCGGTGGTGGCCGAGCACCAGAGCGAGGGGAGGGGGAGGCGCGGCCGCACCTGGATCTCGCCCCCCGAGCAGAACATCTACCTCTCGGTGATCCTCCGCCCGGACCTGCCGGCCCTGCGGGCGCCGGAGCTGACCTTCGTCGCGGGGGTCGCCATCGCCGAGAGCCTCCGGACGGCCTTCAACCTGCCGGTCGATCTGAAGTGGCCGAACGACCTGCTGGTGAACGGCCTGAAGCTGGCCGGGATCCTGACCGAGCTCTCCGCGAGCGGCGATCGCATCGGCTACGTGGTCCTGGGGCTGGGGCTGAACGTGAACATGGAGGCCGCCGACTTCCCGGCGGAGATCGCCTCGACGGCGACCTCCCTGCGCATCGAGCTCGGCCAGCCCCTGGACCGACCCCTCCTCTGCGCTGCGCTGCTCTCCAGCCTGGAGGTCTGGTACGACCGCTGGCTCGAAGAGGGCTTCGGGCCGGTGCGCGAGATGTGGCAGGCCCTCTCGGCCACGCTCCAGCGCCCGGTCCGGATCCACCTGGGCGACGACGTGCAGGGCTTCGACGGGGTGGCGGAGGGCATCGACGAGCGCGGCTCGCTCCTGGTGCGGCGCGCCAACGGAGTGCTCGAGCGGGTGGTGGCCGGAGAGGTCGTCCACCTGCGGCCGCTCAAGCACTCCTCGTCAGAGTAGCCCCGAGATCAGCGGGAAGACCCACACCGCCACGCGCCAGCGGCGCTCCTGGCGCCGGAGGTAGTCGGGGACCTCGAGCTCCCGGGCCTCCTGCAGGAGGCGGGCGGCCGCCTCGGCTTCGCCCCTGCGCTGGAGCAGCGCGGCGAGCCGCACCCGCGGCTCCAGGAGGCTCTGGTTGACCTCGGTCGCGCGGCGGAACCAGCGCTCGGCCTGCGCCAGGCCCTCCTCGCCCCCGAGCTTGCGGTGGGCGATCCCCAGGCCGGTCTCGCTCTCGCCCCGGCCCGACTCGGGGGCCTCCTCCAGCCCGGCCTCGTAGGCCGCGATGGCCTCGGGCAGGTGCCCCAGGCGCCGGAGGGTGTGGCCGAGGAGCAGGTAGAGCTTGGGGTCCACCGGCGTGCCGTGTTCGCTGTGGATGCGCACGGCCTCCCGGAAGAAGTGCAAGGCCCGCCGGAGCTGGCGGCCCTCGAAGTGGAGCCGGCCGAGGAGGAAGCGCACCGACGCGTTCCGGGGGTTGGCCAGCTCGGCCCGCCGGGCCCGGTAGAACGCGCGCCGCCGGCCGTAGACCCGGAGCCGCCCCCGCAGCGCCGGGACCAGCACGAAGAGGATGATCAGCCAGCCCCAGAGCGTGAAGAAGAGGAAGCCGAAGATCTGCCAGAGCAGGATCCAGATCCAGTCGAGGAGGGCTTCCATCCCCCGATGACTACCAGCTGGGCTCTGCGTTGACAGCCGTCCGGTGAGGGCCGTAAGAGTCCCGGACGATGCTACTGGCCATCGATGTGGGAAATACGAACACCGTCCTGGGCGTCTTCGACGGTGACACCTTGAGTCAGCACTGGCGGATGGAGACCCGCAAGCACCGGCCGGCCGACGAGTACGGCGTGCTGGTGCGGCTCCTCCTCTCCGAGGCCGGCCTCTCCCTGGGCGAGTTCGAGGGCTCGGCGGTCTCGACCGTCGTGCCACCCCTCCACCAGACCTGGGACGCCGCCCTCCGGGGGCTCTTCCCCCACGAGCCCCTCTTCGTGGGCCCGGGGGTGCGCTCGGGGATGCCGATCCTCTACGACAACCCCCGCGAGGTCGGCGCCGACCGGATCGTGAACGCGGTCGCGGCCTACGAGCAGTACCACTGCGGGCTGGTCATCGTGGACTTCGGCACGGCGACCACCTTCGACTGCGTGACGCCCCGGGGAGAGTACCTCGGCGGGGCCATCGCGCCGGGCATCGGGATCTCCATGGACGCGCTCTTCCACCACGCGGCCAAGCTGCCGAGGGTCGAGCTGGCCACTCCGGAGCGGGTGGTGGGGCGGAACACCGTCGCCTCCATGCAGTCGGGGCTCCTCTTCGGCTATGTGGCCCTGGTCGACGGGGTGGTCGCCCGGATGCGGGGAGAGCTGGAGTTCCCCTGCAAGGTGATCGCCACCGGCGGGCTGGCCCCCCTCATCGCCCGCGAGAGCAAGGCCATCGAGTCGGTGGACGAGATGCTCACCCTCGAGGGGTTGCGGATCATCCACCAGCGCAACCAGAGCGCGGGCTGATCCTCCCGCCGCGCGCCGCGTGCACCCCGTGGCGCTTCGCGGGTAGGATGGCCCTTGATGAGCGACAACCTCCCGCCGACCGATCCCGCCGTCTGCCCCATCGACCCCGAGAGCCTGGCGCCCGCCTCGCGGAAGTTCGTGGCCGGGGAGACCCCCAAGAAGATGAAGATGATGGCGGCCAAGGGGATCATCCCCATGCCGCCCTCGGACATGGTGCAGGTCCTCTTCATGCTGACCTTCGACGCCGACGAGGAGGTCCAGGAGACCGCCCGGGCCGCGACCGCGGGCCTCTCCGAGAAGATCCTGACGCCGGTGCTGCGCGGGGACCTGCCGGCCTCGGTGCTCGACTTCCTCGCCGACTCGTTGATCGAGCAGGAGCAGCACCTCGAGCAGATCCTCCTCAACCCGGCGGCGACCGACGCGACCTTCGTGCGGCTCGCCGCCCAGGTGAAGGGGAAGTCCCTGAACCTCATCGCCCAGAACCAGCTGCGGCTGTTGCGGGAGCCGGACATCATCCGGGGCCTGGCCAGGAACCCGGAGGCGAGCCAGGCCACCCTCGACTCGGTCTTCGACTTCGCCGTGCGCTCGGGGCTCAACCTCCCGGACGTGCAGGCCTTCCAGGAGGCGCGCCGGAGGATCCTGGGTGACGCGGCGGTCGACGCGGAGACCGAGCCCGATCCCGAGGAGACCGCCGAGGGCCTGATCGCCGCGCACGCAGATGCTCTCGCCGAGGAGCACGACGCGGAGGCCCCCCCGCCGGAAGAGACGGAGGGCGATGAGCAGCGGGAGACCATCACCCAGAAGATCATGCGGATGACGGTCTCGGAGAAGATCAAGATGGCGATGCTGGGCAACAAGGAGGCCCGGACCATCCTGCTGCGCGACTCGAACAAGCTCGTGCAGGAGGCGGTCGTGCAGAGCCCGCGGATCACCGAGGGTGAGATCATCGCGCTGACCAACTCCCGGACCATCCCCGACGCGGTCCTGCGCTACATCCTCTCCAAGCGTGATCTGATGGCCATCTACGCGGTGAAGGTGAACCTGGTGAGCAACCCGAAGTTGCAGCTGGCGCTCGCCTTGCGGATGTTGCCGCAGCTGAAGCCGCCCGACATCCGGGCGCTCTCCCGGAACCGCAACGTCCCCCAGGCCCTGCGCAACGCGGCCAAGAAGCTGATGGAGAAGAAGTCCTCCTCAGCGGGGTAGGGGCACCCCGCAGGCGAGGCCCTTCCCGCGGGGCTACATCTCGAGGCTGTCCAGGGCGAGGTCCTCGACGTCTTCCAGCTCGTCGTCCTCGAACTCCTCGAGCTCGTCCATGCCGTCGTCGCCGCCGAGGTCCGCGACCTCGCCGAGGCCCTCGTCGTCGTCCACGACCGAGGCCGGAGCCTCGTCGAGGAGGGAGAGGCCGACCTCGAGGGCCTTGCGGATGCGCTCGCGGAGCTGCTCCTCGCCCTTGAGGTTCTGGTAGGCCTTCAGCAGCCGGTCCTCGTGCTTCCTGTTCTCGCTCTCGAGGGTCTGGACCTTCTCCTCCAGCTCCTCGATCTGAGCGGCCGCGGCCTGGGCCTCGGCCAGCTCGGACTCCAGCTCGCCGATGCGGCCGCGGGCGTCGGAGGCCTCGCTGGAGGCCTCGGCGACGCGCTGCCCCAGCTCGGCCACCTGGCCCTCGAGCGCAGCGGACTGGCTCCGGGCCTCCTCGAGGGAAGCCTCCAGCTCGCTCACCCGGCGGGCCGCGTCCTGGGCGGCCACGAGCTCGCCCTGGAGCTCCTCCATGCGGGCGCCCTGCTCGTCGGCCTTCTCCTCGAAGGTCTTGGCGTTGGCCTCGGCGGTCATGGCCCGCTCCTCGAGGTCCACGGCCTTCAGCTCGAGCTCGTTCTCCTTCTCCTGCCAGTCGAGGGCGGCCTTCTCCTTCTCGTTGAGCTCCTCCTTCAGGGAGAGGATCTCCTTGTCCTTGGCGGTCAGCTCGCCCTTGAGCCGGATGACGTCCTTGTTGGAGGCAGCGCCGCCGCCACTCTTGAAGGCCTCGAGCTCGTTGGTCTTCGCCCGCAGCTCGTCCTGCACGCTCGAGAGCTTGCCGGCGGCCTCGTCGCGCTCCTTGCGGAGCTTGGCGAGCTCCTCCTCGAGTCCAGCCACCTTGACCGCAGCGCCGGCGCCGCCGGTCTCGCGCGGGGGAGGGGCCTCCATCTCCAGCTCGGGGAGCCCGTCGATCTCCTCTTCTTCCTCCTCCTCGAACTCGGACCCGAAGTCGGGGTCGAAGTCGGGCTCGGCCTCCGCCTCGGGCTCCAGGTCCTCGACCTCGTCGAGGACGTCGAGGAGCTCGTCCTCGGCCCCGGCCTCGGCGGCGAAGTCCTCGAGCTCCTCGAGGCCGTCGGAGTCCAGATCGTCGCCCAGGTCCTCCAGGGACTCCAGAGCGTCGAGCTCGTCGTCCTCCTCGGCCTCTCCGAGCAGGTCGAGGGCCTCGTCCTCCTCGTCCTCCTCGTCCATCGCGCCCAGGGCGTCGATGGCCAGATCCGCGGACTCGGCATCGTCGGCCGAGGAGTCATCCCCCATCTCCAGGGCGTCCAGGGCGATGTCCTCGATGCCGTCTCCGCCGCCTCCCCCGTCGACCTCCAGGCCCTCGAGGGCCTCGTCGAGGAGGTCGATCTCGTCGTCGAGGGTGGCGTCACCCTCGCCCAGGCCGATCAGCCCGTTGACCTTCTCGACCACCTCTTCCGCCTCGCAGGGCTTGATGACGTACTCCTCGGCCCTCGTCTTGAGCTTCTTGTGCTGCTCGAAGGTCTTGGGGGTCGCCTCGCTCGAGGTGATGATCAGCGGGATGTCCTTGAGATCCGCGCTCTTCTTGAGCTTGTTGCAGACTGCGTAGCCGCTCATCTTCGGCAGCTCGACGCAGAGCACGATGGCATCGAAGCCGCCGTCGGAGGCGATGCCCGGCGCGGCCTTCCCGTCGGCGGTCTGCTCGACGGTCGCACCACGGGCTTCGAAAGCCGACTTCAGCTGACCGGCGAACTCGTCGTCGGCCTCGATGAGGAGGATCTTCTTCGGCATCACGACTCCGTTTCGCGGCGGGGGATCTGCCGCAAAAACACAGGAAATACGGGAGACTGGGGTCCGAAGCCGGAGTCTAACCGCGCACTCCGAGGCGGGTCAACGATTCGACCTCCCCCGCCATGGGGCCGGGAGAGGGTCCAAACCCGCGAAAGATCAGCGGCTGCCGGCGTCGACGAGGCGCAGCAGGGTCGACTCGTCGAGGTCGGAGACCAGGGAGTAGACGATGCCCTGATCCCGCCACATCACCACGTTGTAGCCCCGCCGGTTCACCAGGACGACCTCGTGGTCACCCACCCGGCGCACCCTCTCCCGGGCCACCGGGAGGTGGGGGTGCTCGCCCTCGGCGAAGAGGAAGAGCCCCGCCCGGCCACCGCCGGGCTCCTGGTAGGCGAGGTAGACCGCCGGGCGGTCCAGGACGTGCGAGAGGCGGGCCCCGACGGGCTGCAGCGCGGAGCGGAAGTGCGGCACGCGGGGGTTGAAGTCGACCTTGCCGCGGGCCCAGCCCCGCACCTGGGCGGGATCCGGGGTGTCGAGCTCGAGGGGGAGGGCGCGGGCGTGGCGCGTGACGGCGTCCTCGACCAGGTCCTCCTCCGAGCTCGAGCTGGCGCCGAAGCCACCCCCGGCCACCCAGACGAAGAGGGCCAGGGCGGCCGCGGAGGCCATCACCGGAAGCCGCCGGGTCCAGCGGGCCTGGGCGAGGGGGACGACCTTCGAGTCACGGCCGGGCGGGGGCCCGAAGAGGCGCTCGTCCTCGGCCGTGGGAGGGAGGTCGAAGTCGACGGAGTCGAGGGCCGCGGCGACGCGCTCCCCGAGGGAGGCGGGGGCCTTCACCTCGGAGGCGGCCGAGAGGAGGCGGGCGGAGACCTGGGCGCGCTCCTCGAGGTGGTGGCGGCAGACCTCGCAGTCCTCGAGGTGGGCCTCGAGCTCGCGCTGCTCCTCGGCGCCGAGCTCACCGTCGAGGAAGAGCTCGATGAGCTCCTGCTCGTCGCGGCAGCCGAGCTGGAAGGTCGCCTCAACCATGGCGGCCTCCCCGGTAGTCGGCGAGGGGGGTCACCGAGGCGCCCTCGCTCTCGGCGGCGGGCTCGCGGGCCACGATGCCCTGCTCCTGGGCGTAGGCGCGCAGCCGCTTCTGCAGCAGGCGGCGGCCCCGGAAGAGGCGGCTCATCACCGTGCCCACGGGACAGCCGACGATCTCGGCGATCTCCTTGTAGGCGAAGTCCTGGAGGTCCGCGAGGATGACCACCATCCGGAAGTCGATGGGGACCTCGTCGAGGGCGTGGAGGACCTCGGCCGAGACCATCTGGTCGAGGATGGCCTTCTCGGGGTCCCGCGAGCTGCTGCTCACCTTCGCCGAGATGCTCCGGGCTCGCACCGTGGCCTGCTCGGCGCCCTCGACGGCGTTGCGCTCCCGGCCCTTGCGCCGGTAGGCGTTGATGAAGGTGTTGGTGAGGATCTTGAAGAGCCAGGCCTTGATGTTGGTGCCCTGCTCGAAGCGGTCGAAGAAGCGGTAGGCCCGGACCAGGGCGTCCTGGACCAGATCCTGGGCGTCACCCTCGTCCCGGGTCAGCCGCAGCGCCGCGCCGTAGAGGGCGTCGAGGTGGGGCAGGGCCTGGGCCTCGAAGGCCGCCCGGGTCTGGGGGTCCCAGGCGCGATCCTCTCCCCTGCGCTTGCCGCTCTTTGCCATGACGTGAAGGGTCCTCCGGAAGGGCCGTACAGCTGCACTTTCCCACGAAAACCCCCCATCCGAGGAGGTATTCCCCCAAAATCGGCCCCGCTAGATCAGGTCGGAGAGGGGGGTGTAGGGAAGCTCCAGGCTCTCGGCCACGGCGGCGTGGGTGACCTTGCCGGCCAGGGTGTTGACCCCCAGGGCCAGGGCCGGGTCGGCGGCGCAGGCGGCCTCCAACCCATGCCTCGCCAGGATCCGGGCGTAGGGGATGGTGGTGTTGGTCAGGGCCAGGGTGGAGGTGTGGGGCACCGCCCCCGGCATGTTGGCCACGCAGTAGTGGACGACCCCGTCGACCCCGTAGGTGGGCTCGGCGTGGGTGGTCGGCCGGCAGGTCTCGATGCAGCCGCCCTGATCCACGGCCACGTCCACGATCGCGGTGCCGCTGCCCATCTGGGCGATCAGCTCCCGGGTCACCAGCCGGGGAGCCCGGGCCCCGGCGACGAGCACCGCGCCGATCACCAGGTCGGCCTGGCGGACGAACTGCTCGATGTTGTGGGGATCGGAGTAGAGGGTCTGCAGCCGGCCGCCGAAGATGTCGTCGAGGTACTCGAGGCGGTCGAGGTCGATGTCGAGGAGGGCGACCTCTGCGCCCATCCCGACGGCGATCTTCGCGGCGTTGGTGCCCACCACGCCCCCGCCGAGGATCACCACCCGGCCGCGCCGCACGCCGGGGACCCCTCCCAGGAGGACTCCCCGGCCCCCCCAGGCGCGCTCGAGGCACATGGCGCCCACCTGCACCGACATCTTGCCGGCGACCTCGCTCATCGGCTTGAGGAGGGGCAGGGCGCCCGAGGGCAGCTGGATCGTCTCGTAGGCCACCGCCTTCACCTCGCGCTCGAGGAGCACGCCGGCGAGCGCGGGGACCGCGGCGAGGTGGAGGAAGGTGTAGAGGATCTGCCCGCGCTGCATCCGCTCGTACTCGACCGCGATGGGCTCCTTCACCTTCACGATCATCTCGGCTGCCTTCCAGACGGCGTCGGCGTCCTCGAGGAGGCGCGCGCCCGCGCTCTCGTAGGCGCTGTCCGAGATGCCGCTGCCCTCGCCGGCCCCCCGCTGGACCACCACCTCGTGGCCGTCGGCGACGAGCAGCCGCACCCCGGCCGGGACGAGGCCCACCCGGAACTCCTGCACCTTGGTCTCCGTGGGAACTCCGATGATCACGGCACACCTCCTCGAGCGCTGGGGCCCGCTGGCCCCGCTGTGCACGTTGACGCGACGCTGCGGGTGACCCCAACCTAGGAACGATGAGCGCCGGGCGCCGCCGAGAACCGAGACCCCTCGCCGAGGCCCCCCGCGCCCGGCTGGCCCGGGTCCGGGGGATCTGCTTCGACATCGACGACACCTTCTCCACCGAGGGGAAGATCCGCCCGGTGGCCTACGCGGCGCTCTGGCGCGCCCACCGGGCGGGCTTAGGGCTCGCCGCGGTCACCGGGCGCCCGGCCGGGTGGTGCGATCACCTCGCCCGGATGTGGCCGATCGACGCGGTCGTGGGAGAGAACGGGGCCTTCTACTTCGCCCACGACGCCCAGGCGCGCCGCCTCGTCCGTCGCTACGTGCAGAGCGAGGCCGAGCGGGCCGAGGGGCGGGTGCGGCTGGAGCGGGCGCGGGAGGCGGTGCTGGCGGCCGTCCCCGGGGCCCGGATCTCGGCGGACCAGCCCTTCCGGATCGCCGATCTGGCGGTCGACTTCGCCGAGGACGTGGGGCCCCTCCCCGACGCCGACATCGACCGCATCGTCGAGGTGCTCGAGGCGCACGGCGCCACCTGCAAGGTCTCCTCGATCCACGTGAACGCCTACTTCGGCCGCTACGACAAGCGCGGGATGCTCCTGGAGCTCGCCCGCGAGCGCTGGGGGCTCTCGGCCGACGCGGCGGCCCGGAGCCTGGCCTACGTGGGGGACTCCCCCAACGACGAGCCGCTCTTCGCCGCCTTCGAGCTCTCGGTGGGGGTCGCCAACGTCCGGCCGATGCTCCCCCGGATGGCGCACCCGCCCCGCTACGTGACGCGCGGCAAGGGAGGGGCGGGCTTCGCCGAGCTGGTCCGGGCGATCCTCGCGGCTAGGGCGCCGAATAGAGGCTGACCCGGCCGATCTTCTGGCGGACGAGGTTGCCGCCGGCGCACTGCCGGTCGAGGAAGTCGGCGGCGTCGCCCGGCTCGATGTCCAGGAGGGTGGCGAACTCGGCCACCGTGATCGAGCCGCGGGCCGAGGCCAGCGACCGGGCGTAGGCGCTGCGGTTCTCGACGTCGGCGGGATCCGCGAGGAGGGGGAGGGCGTCGTCGTAGGCCTCGGAGAGGGCCGCGACCAGCGCCTGGAAGGGCCGGGAGCCCCTCACGGTGACCACGCCGCCCCCGCCGCTGAAGTGGTAGGTCGGGCAGCTCACGCCCCCCAGCGCCGCCGCCCGGTCGAGGTCGGCCTTGAAGAGGGCGCCGGCCGCCCCGCTCTCGAGGTCGCGGGCGAGGCGATCGACGTCCAGGTCGCAGGCGCCCGCCAGCTCCAGGAGCTCCGTGGCGTCCGCCAGGTCCTTGCGGTGGCAGATCACCGCCTCCCGGCACCGGCGCAGGTAGAGCTCGCCCCCCACCGGGTCGGCCGCGAGGGCGGCGGCGATGGCCGCGCAGGCGGGCCAGGAGGTCATCGGCGGCGCCTCCAGCCAGCGGTCCGCGTCGAGGGGCATCCGGGTCAGGTGGGCGATCTCCTCCCACTGCATGGCCATCCGGTGCGGATCCGAGAGCCCGCCCCCGAGGCGCTCCCCGGAAGCCGTGTCCCGGATCAGACCCACCATCCGGAAGCGCACCTGGAGGAAGCTGCCGAAGGTCTCGCAGAGCTTCACCCAGTCGGGCTGGTTGCCCCAGCACCAGGCGGAGAAGGGATCGGTGAAGACCTCGACCAGCACGGGGGCCTCGTCGTGCTCCGGGGAGGCCTCCAGCACGGCCGCCACGGAGATCGCCGGGTGATGCCTGGATGCGTCGATGCTCGAGCTCAAGTGGTGCTTCCTCTGCGCTTCTGGCTCCCGCCGATCTCCCGCCGCCCGGGGCGGCGAGAACCGCAAGGGTAGCACAGACGCCGGGGGTGAAACCCGCGAGGGGCGCTGGCCCGCCCGCTTCGCGCTGACTATCATGGGAGGACGTGCGCCGGAGGCAGCACCGGGCACGAGAGAGCGGCGGATGAGACAGATCGACTGGAAGACGGATCGTCAGACCCTCCGGGATTGCGCCCGGGAGAACGGCAACGGCAGCGGGGCCGTCTTCGTGCCGGTCGACGATCCCCCCTCGGCCGGGATGACGATCCGGGTGACCGTCGCCTTCGAGGGCTACGCCCGCGAGTTCTCCTTCATCGGGTTGTGCACCTCGGTGCGGCGAAAGGGGCGGGGCGCGGATCTGCCGACCGGGGTCACCGTGGAGGTCCCCCGGGAGCACCTCGCCGGGCTCCAGAAGGCCCTCGCCTTCGCGCGTGGAGAGGACGTGCCCTTCCACGAGCGCAGCCACCGGCGGACCAACACCGAGCTCCCGGCGAGGATCGAGGGCTCCCGCGGGGAGGCCGAGGTCGAGGTCCTCGACCTGAGCCTGGGCGGCGCGCGCATCGCCATGGAGGGTGAGCTCCCGGCGATGGGGGAGGAGGTCTTCCTCACCATCGAGCCGGACAGCGGCTTCTTCCCCCTGAAGGTGAGGGGGCAGGTCATGTGGCTCTCCTACTTCAAGGACTCGCGCAGCCTGGGCTTCAAGTTCATCGGCGGGGGCTTCGGCTGGAAGCGGAAGCTCGCCGCCCTCGTGGAGCGGGTCGAGGCCGAGGCCGCCTCTGCCAAGCGCGGCGGGGAAGCCCGCTAGGCGGACCGCCGCCTCCCTGCCGATGGTCCTGAAGGGTCAGTACCTCGAGCGGCCCGTGCTCATCCGGGTGGGGGAGCTCTGCCTGGAGGGGCTCTACCACCGCGGTGATCACGTTCGGCCGGTCCTGATCCTCCCGCCGCACCCCCAGCTCGGGGGCTCGATGGACAGCCCGGTCGTCGCCGAGCTGGCCTGGGCCCTGACCCGGGCGGGCCACCCCACCCTGAGGATGAACTACCGCGGGGTCGGCGCCTCCCAGGGCGAGTGGGAGGGGGGGGAGCACGACGTGGGGGACCTGCGCCAGGCGGTCGAGCACCTGGCGGAGACCACCGGAGCGGCTCCCGAGGGAGGCGTGGCCCTGGTGGGCTACTCCTACGGCGCCGATCTCACCCTGAGGGCGCTGGCCGGCGGCCTGCGAGCCGCCGCGGTGATCCTGATCGCGCCGCCGGTGACCCTCCTCGATCCCTCCGAGCACCTCCGCGTCCTGCCGGAGACCTTCGCGCGCACCGGGGAGCTGGTCACCTTCTGCGGTGACGAGGACGAGGTCGCGCCCCCCGCGCGGGTGGCGGAGGTCTTCGGCCTGCTGGGCGAGCGGCACCGGGAGGAGCGGATCCCCGGCGCCGACCACGTCTTCCGGGTGGGGCTGCAGAGCCTGGGGCAGCAGGTGGCGCAGGCCGCCGGCAAGCCGGTCCGCCGCTAGGGGGCGCCCCTAGTTCACGCAGAGCAGGACGACCCAGGCCTGCTCCAGGCCCTCGCGCAGGCCGACCGCGGCCCCCAGGCCCAGCTCCCGGCAGTCGGGGTGGAGCGCCGCCGGCGCGGTGGCCGCCCGCAAGACCTCGGGGGCGACCACCACGTCCACGAACGCGCCCCGCGGCCGGGGCTCCCGGTCCCGCAGCAGCTCCGTGGCCCTGGCGGTGGCCCCGGGGTCGCGGGTCCTGCCCGCCGCGGCCAGCTGACCGGCCAGGGTCTGGGCGACCTCGTCCAGCTCGGGATCGCGCCGGGCGGGGCCGAGGCTCGCCGCCCGCCGCTCCTCGCGGATCGCCTGGTAGAGCTCGAGGAGCGCGCGCTGGCGATCCAGCTCCCGGGCCAGAGGGGTGGCCAGGGGGGGCGGGCGCGAGCCCGTGAGGAGGACGGCCAGGTACACCCCGTCGCCGGTCTCCTCGGTGCCGATGCCCACCTTGTCGGCGCGGGTCTCGAGGAGGGCACCCCGGTGGGCCGGGCTGGCGAGCAGGCTCTCGAAGGCCAGGCGCACGCTCGGCCCGAGGGCCACGTCCTCGGCCAGGAAGCGGTGGCGGAAGCCCGCGCTCTCCAGGAGGGTCCGGGCGTTGGGGCCGCGCTCGGGCTCGTGGACCACCCGGCGCTCGGCGGCCATGGTCCGGGCCCGGGTCAGGGCGGCCGCGTCCAGAGTGGCGTCCCGGCGCAGGGGCTCGAGCCCCTCGGCCTGGCGCAGCCGGGCGAGGAGCAGGTGGGCCTGATCGGTCGGGGGCCGGTCGTCGCCCTCCCCGGGGCCCGGGGCGCCGGTGGTCGCCACGCGTGCGGGCGCCTCGGGCTCCGGGACCTCCACCCAGAGGGGAGCGAGGAGGCCCACCTCCGGGCCGTGGCCGCGATCGACGATGAGCTGGAAGCGATACTCCCCCGCCTCGCTCAGGGCGGGGAGGCGCAGATCGAAGCTCCCCGGGGAGGCGGGGAGGGAGAGCTTCACGGGGCGGGTCTCCCCCCCCGGGGTCTGGAGCAGCGCCTCCCTCAACCTCACGTCCTTCGCCAGCAGGCCCTCCACCCGGGGCCGGCTGCCCCGGCCGGGCCGGCGGGGGAAGGGCGCGGGCAGCACCACCCCCTCGATCGAGAGGAGCACCCCCACGGCGCCGTCGGGGAGGGGGGCGAGGCCGAGGCCGATGCGGTGCCCCTCCGGGATCCGCCCGGCCGCCTTCTCGAGCTCGTCCAGGACCACGACGTAGCGGGCGTCCTGGACCAGGATGGCGTGCACCCGGGGATCGGGCACCCCCTGCCGCAGGGCGAGGAAGGGTGCCCAGCGGGCCAGGAGGTCCCGCTCGGCCCCCTCCAGGGTGCCGCCGGCGGAGGCGACGCGCCGGGCGAGCAGGCGGGCGGCGTCACAGAGCGCCCCGTCCACGGGCCGGGGCCAGGCGGCCGGATCGCAGAGCAGGCGGGTGGGGACCCGCTGCCCGTAGCTGGTCGCGGCCGGCAGCTCCAGGGGCGCCGCGGCCAAACTCGCGGGCCGGAGGGCGAGCAGGCCCAGGAGGGCGAGGGTCCGGGCGCGCGCCCTCACTCGGCCTCCGGGGGCGCCTTCGCCTCCGCAGCGGCGGGGACGAGGGCGATCCCGACCTGCGCCAGGCGCGCCTGGATCGCCTGGGGTTTGAAGCCCACGATGAGCTCTCCGTGGATGTCGGTCACCGGGATTCCCCGGGAGCTCTGGCCGGCGGCCTTCAGCTTGGCGGCCAGCTCCGCGGCGGCGCTGGGATCCTCGTCGATGTCCCGCTCGGTGTACGCCACCGAGTTCTCCTTCAGGAAGGCCTTCACCTTCTTGCAGAAGCCACACCAGACGGCGGAGTAGACCAGCACCTGCTGGTGCTTCAGGAGCGCGGCGCCATCGAGGGGCCGGTCGCCGCCGAGCTCCCGGAGGTCGACCCTCGAGTAGGTGGGCTCGTCGCCGCTGAAGTCGGCGACGGTCACCTCGTCGGCGAGGGCGACCTTCGCGCCGCCCCCCAGCTGGCTCAAGACGACGCGCTCCCGGGCGAAGGGCGGGACCTCCTCGATCGACGAGGCGAGGTGGGGGCGCCCCCGGGCGTCGTACCAGGTCAGCACCGGGCTATCCGGGAGATCCGCCGCCCGCACCGGCGCGGGCTCGGCCGGCGCGGCCTCTGGCGCCGTGGGCCCCTCGCCGGAGGAGGCCCCCGCGGCCGGGCCGGGGGAGCCCTCCTGGAGGTCCTTGCGGGGGTCCTCACAGGCGGGGCCGGCGAGGGCGCCCAGGGCGAGGAGGAGCAGCAGCGCGGGGAGCGCCCGGCGGTCAGTAGTTCGTGCGCACACGATCGGCCTCGAAGCCCGACGCGAGGAGGAGGCGGCGCAGGTCGTCCTGCATCGCGCGTGGGCCGCAGAGAAAGGCCGAGCTCGCCCCGGGGTCGAGGTCGAGGCCGGCGAGGTGGTCCTGGACGTGTCCGCGGGCGCCCTCCCAGCCCGGGGCCTCCCGCGAGACCACGACCAGCAGGCGGATCCCCGCGGCGCGCCAGCCCTCGTGCTCCTCGGGGTAGGCGAGGGCGGCGGGGCCGCTCACCCCGTGCAGGAGGGTCACGGGGCCGAAGGCGGCGGGGGCGGCGAGGACCTCCCGGAGCACCGAGCGAAGGGCGGAGATGCCCGAGCCGCCCGCCACCAGCAGCAGGGGGCGGCCGGCCTGCTCGGCGAGTCCGAAGCCCGCGCCCTCGGCGCCGCTCACCTCCACCGCGCTGCCACCGCCGCCGAGGTGCGCCAGGATCTCGTCCACCGCGCCGCCGCCGGGCTGGAGGAGCAGCTCCCAGGGGCTGCCGTCGGTGGGCGCCGAGGCCAGCGCCAGGTAGGCCACCGCCTCGCCGCCGGGGCAGCGGACGCGCAGGTACTGCCCGGGCCGCTGGTAGGTCCCGGTGAGGCCGGCCGCCGCCGCGTCCAGCTTCAGGCCCCAGCCCGAAGTGCCGCGATCCTGCCGCTCGAGGACCTCCACGGTGGTGAATTCCACATCGCTCATGGCGTGGTAGCCTAGCCCGCGATGTGCAGCCGGAAAAGAGCGCTCTCCCCGATGATCATCCCTCTGCTGCTGACCTCCCTGGCCTGCGGCCCCTCGCCCTCCACCTCCGATGGCGGTGACGCCGGATCGCCCGACGGCGGCGGCGAGGGCCCCCGCTTCGTCCAGGCTCCCCGGGTGCAGAGCACCGAGGCGCGGGCGCTGGTCCTCGCGTGGGAGACCGACGTGCCCACCCACGCCGAGGTCGCCTGGCTCGGGGGTGGGGACACGGGGGTGACGACCGCCGGAGACTTCCTCACGGCCCGCACGATCCGGGTCGAGGGCCTCCCGCCCGGGCGCAGCCTGCGCCTCCAGGTGGTCGCCTACGACCAGGGGAACCGGGCCGTCGGCGCCGCCCTGGAGGCGCGGACCGGCCTGCTGCGTACCAGCCCCGCCCGGGTCCTCTTCGACGCTGCCCACGGCCAGCGGGCGGGCAACGCCGACTGGATCGTCGACACCTCGGGGCGGGATCCCACCCCGGCGAACCCCTCGGTGGAGGACGACTGGAACGGGGCCTACTCGGCCTTCGGCGTCGACCTCGTGAGGACCGGCCGCTTCGTCGTCGAGATCCTCACCGACGGGGAGAGCTTCGGCCAGGGCGGGGTCGCCCTCGCGGGCTACGATCTGGTGGTCATCCCCGAGCCCAACAACCGCCTCGGTGGCACCGAGATCGACGCCCTCGACGCCTACCTCCGGGGAGGGGGGGGGCTGCTGCTGATCGGCAACCATGGCGGCTCCGACCGGGACAACGACGGCTGGGACGCGGTGGACGTGCTGAACGAGGCCCTGCAGGGCAAGGCCTGGGGCGCGGCCCTGATCGGTGACCGCCTCTCCGGGGCCGCCCGGGCGACCCCCGACGACGCCCTCACCGACGGCCCCTTCGGGACGGCGGACGCGCTCGGCGCCTTCGCCGGCAGTAGCGTTCGCCTCGAGGCGGGCCTCGACACCGACCTGCGGGTCGTGGCCTCGGTCCCGGGGAGGGCCACCCTGGCCTTGGCCGGGAGGGTGGGGCAGGGGCGGCTGCTCCTCCACGGGGACTCCTCCGCGGCGGACGACGGCACCGATAGCGGTGGAAACACCAATATTTACGATGCCTGGCACGACCCGGAGCAGACCAACGCGGCCTTCTTCCTGAACGCCGCCTCCTGGCTCGCCGGCGAGTACTGACCCACTCCTCCCCGGGGGCTCGTATGTAAGGCGGGTCACGGTGCCGGGGTGACCGAATCTGTTAGGGTCTCGACCTCGGCCCCGGGTGGAGATCGGACCGGCTCCCGGGCCAGAGCCATGTGATGTTGCAACTGGAGGCGTAGTGATGATTCGGCTGGCGAGAACCCTCGGTGCGACCCTCCTGGTCGCGGGACTGCTCCTCGTCCCCCCTCGCGCGTTCGCGGGTGAGGCGGACGGCCCCGAGCCGGGCCTGACCCTGGACGGGCTCACCATCGTGCTCTCGATGAACCACGAGGACCCGAGCCCCGCGGATCTCGAGCCCTTCCGCCCGGGCCTCTACGAGAAGCTCGCCACGATCGAGTCGGATCTCTCGCGTCCGCGCATCGCCCGCATCCGCGCCCTCGCCGCGATGGCGCGCGAGGATGGCGACCGCACGATGCCCCGGGTCGCTGCCCTCATCGACGATCCCACCGCGGCGCCTCGCCTGCGGATCGCGGCCGGCTGGACCCTCGGCAACCCCCTGGCCCGGCACCCCGAGGCCGTGAGCACGCTGCAGCGCCTCCTCAAGGATCGGGACCCCGGCCTGCGAGAGCGGGCGGTCCTCTCCCTCAGCCTCGTCGGCACCCCCGAGGCGCTCAAGGTCCTCGAGCAGCACCGCCTCGTCGAGCGCAACGTCGTGGTGCGCACGGCGCTGCGGGAGGCGGCGGCCGAGGCGCGCGGGCTGAAGGTGGAGCAGCTCCCCCGCGAGGGTGCGGCCCGGCCCGCGGCCCTGCTGCATCGTGACCTGGAGGCCACCGTGGGCGCCGAGGTGATCCGATGAAGACCCTGCGCAACACGATCCTCTCCTCGGCCTTCGGGCTCTCTCTGGCCCTGCTCACCTCCGGCTGCCTCGGCCTCTTCGGGGGTAGCGGCGGCGGCGGTGGTGGCGGTGGCGGAGCCGATCTCGGCGCCACCGGCGCGGCCTGCACCACGGGCGAGGACTGCGAGGAGGGCCTCGCCTGCCACGCCGGCCTGCCGGGTGGCTACTGCATCTCCCAGTGCTGGGACGCCTGCCCGGATGGCTCCACCTGCACCTACTTCGCCGGTCAGGACTGGTGCATGGGCGACTGCGCCGCCGACGGCGACTGCCGCGAGGGCTACATCTGCCGCAACTCGGTCTGCCAGCCTCCCTGCGTCACCGACCGCGACTGTGCCGATGGCCTCTCCTGCCAGAACGGCTCCTGCGTGAGCGGTGGGATCGGCGCGGGCTGCTCGAGCCCCGCCGACTGCGCTGCCGACCTCTCCTGCGCCCCCGGGCTGCCGGGCGGCTACTGCACCCGCTCTTGTGAGACCGAGGCCTGTCCGACGGGCACCGCCTGCACGACCTACGGTGGCTCCTCGTACTGCTTCGACTCCTGCCTCTCCTCCTCCGACTGCCGCTCGGGCTACGTCTGCAGCGCGGGCGTCTGCGATCAGGCCTGCGCCTCCGACGCCGACTGCTCGGGCGGTGAGCTCTGCATCAACTCTGCCTGCGTGGGCAGCGGGGTGGGGGATCCCTGCCAGGTCGGCACCGACTGCCAGAGCCCCCTGGGCTGCTACCGCGGCATCCCCGAGGGCTACTGCACCGAGGCCTGCACCAGCGGCGCCGACTGCCCGGCGGGCTCGACCTGCGGCAACCTGCGCGGCAGCCGGATGTGCGTGGCGGTCTGCCGGGCCGACGCCGACTGCGGCAGCGGCCAGCGCTGCTTCGGTGGCGCCTGCGTGATCCCCTGCACCCAGGACAGCGAGTGCCTCGACGGCTACTGCGACACCAGCAGCGGCCAGTGCCGCAGCACGACCGCCGGCTCGGGCAACACCGAGGTGATCGACTACGGCACCATCACCCCCGGGTCGACCCAGTCGATCCCGGTGGACGCCCAGACCTTCGCGTTCACCATCTCGGTGGTCGGGGTCTCGGGCTCCAACTACGCCATCACCTCGGTGCGCCGCCCCGACGGCACCCAGCTGGTCTCGAACGACCTCTGGACGGGTCAGCTCCGGGTCTCGCCAGGCGACCAGTACGGCGCCATCACGGTGCCCAACGCCGACAACTCCAACCTCTACATGAGGCCGGGCACCTGGACCTGGCAGTTCCAGTCCGACTACGGCCGCACCGGCAGGGCCTACGCCTTCATCAAGAAGTCCTCCACGGGGCAGCACGTCGGTGGCAACATCCCGATGCGGCTCTATCTGGCGCCCAACGCCATCCCGGGCGTCACGGCCTCGAACGCGGCCTCGAACAGCCACGTCCAGGGTGCCATCGATCGCTTCCGCCACTTCTACCGGGATCAGGCCGACATCGACCTCTCCTCGATCGAGTACACCGACATCGCCGCCTCCTACACCGACGTGACCTCTGGCAGCGAGTACACCGGGATGTTCGCCCAGTACGCCCGGGACGGTGAGCTCTCCGTCTTCTGGGTCCGCTCTCTCTCCGTGGGCGGCTCCTCCGAGGTCGCCGGCATCGCGGGCGGCATTCCGGGACCCCCCCGGGCCGGCGCGACCCTCTCCTCGGGCGTCGTGGTCGAGGTGCAGGACTACTCCCGGCTCACCGGCGACGACATGGCGCACGAGGTCGGCCACTTCCAGGGCCTCTACCACGTGACGGAGACCGACGGCCGAACTCACGATCGGCTGAGCGACACGCCGCAGTGCCCCGACCTCTACAGCTGCACCGCGGGCTACTACCAGCTGATGTTCCCGGCGCTGACCGGCTACCAGGACACCTTGACCCCCGCCTCCGTGATGGCGGTCCAGGGCAACGCCGTCTCCGACTGACCCCCCCCTCTCCCTCTCCCCCTCCCCTCCCTCCCCTCCCTGGAGGTCCCTGGAGGTGCCCCTGGAGGTGCCAGGGGATTGTCAGAAAAGGCACGAATCGAGACCGATGCGGCGACTGACTCGAGGAGAGTCGCCGCCGGGATTCGAGCCGGACCTCGAGGGTGTCACTCCGATCGCCTGGGAAATCGGACGATCGATGGTGTTGTGACACCCAAGCCCGCTGACTGGGAGGGCCGGGCACGACGGGACCGGCCCTTTGAGCGGGTGAGAGGGGGGTGGCGGTGTCGGCGAGTCGCTTCGGCGGCTATCCTGTCTCGGGCACCACCATCGAGAGCACCATCGCGTGGGGCGGGAAGCCGAGCTCCGGTAGAAGATCGCGTAGGAGCTCGGCCGCGAATCGGTAGGCCGTCACATAGGACCGATAGGCCTCCCGGAAGGCGTTGCGCATCGCGCGGGTACTGGCATGGCACAAGGGAGCGTTGCTTCGCTTGACCTGCATCGGACGGTAGTGTGGCGAGCGAGGTCGAGCGCGCACTTTCCGAGCCTTCCCAGCCTTCGTGCCGGGGAAGCACATCGCCGCTTCATTCACGACGGTCAGAGCGCGTTGCTGCCGTTCCCCCGCCGAGAGTCCTTCCCAGATCGGCGTGAGCTCGGCGCGCCCCGAGGTCGATCCGCACTGACTCCAGGAAGGCCTTCACGTCGCGGTTCATGGTGACGAGTTTGTCGAGAGTGGACCAGTCGAGATCATCCTTCGGGCGGGCCGGATGGATGATCGCGCTGTTGTTCGGCTCTTCCAGTTGGAGATGGATGGCGCCAATCCCGAACGCGCTGGACAGGCGCGTCAGCTCACCCACGAACTCGGGATCGTCCCGCCACTCCGCGGCGACGAGGTAGCCCTCGTGCGCCCACGATGAGTTGGATACGGCCTGGAAGAAGCTCTCCCGCAAGTTGCCAAAATTGACCCGCCGCTTGACCTCGAAGGAGTAGAGACGAAGGAGAGGCGCCTGCATGGCGAAGCCGAAGTCGACGGTCACTTCCTCGTCCAGCGCGGTCATAGGAAAGAGCGCGCCAATGAGATCCGGGTGGACCCACTCCCCGAACGCCTTCTTCTTGCTCGTGGAATGGTTGATGGTCTTGACCCTGACGCCCCCAAGCTTCTCCTTCGCGAACGCCGCGACGAGGGGGTGAAGTTCCTTCTCCAGGTATCCGGGGCCCCGAGACCGGCCCTTCTTGTTCGGCTCCGTGTCCGCATCGTCCTCCGGAGCGACCGTATCCGGCGACCAACCCTTCGGGAGCGGCCTGCTCTTCAGCCAGAACCGTACTGGCCGCCGCCCGACGCGAAGAAAGGGGGTCTCGGGGTTGTCCTTAGAGTCGACGTAGATCTGCGCAGCCATGGTCTCCCACGGCGTCGCCCCACGGGAATTGAGCTTCTTCGTGAAGCCGCTCCCCTCCGTTTCCGTACGATGCAGGGCCTTCGCTTACGAAGATGACGCCCACAATACTCCGGGTTCTGAAGTTGACTAGGCACGCTTCCTCACCCTCCGACTATCGACCCTCCCCACCTCGCCGCGGCGCAAGGCGGACGTGAGAGCACTTTTCAGGGCTTTCCGTGCGGGTTGCGACAGCCGAGCGAAGCCCAAAGATGTGGACCTTTCGCGAAGACCCCTCTGCCCCTGGGGGGGCTGCTGATCAGGTCTGCCTCCGACACTCCGGGACGCCGGCGCTGTCAGGGGGGGCTGGTAGACCGGCCCCATGAACGATCTGGCCGAAGCTCGCCTCATGCTCCTCGACCTCTGCCACGGCAAGACCGACCCGCTGCCGTCGGAGCTGCTCGTGGCGCAGGTGCTCGCCCACCACGGCGACGCTTCCTGGGCGGTGAAGCGAGAGGCCATGGCCGCGGTCCTGCGCAGGCTGGCCTCGGGGCGGCGCGAGGGCCTGAAGGTCGCCTCAGGGCCCGCCGGTGGGGAGCCCCTCGGTCTCTACCGGACGCGCCGTCGCCGGGCGGCACTCCGGCCCTACCGCACGGTCCTGCGCGGCCTGGCGCCGCTCGAGACGAGCTGCGACTGTCCCGACTTCCTGCGCAACTCGCTGGGCCTGTGCAAGCACGCGCTGGCGGTGCTCACCGACCTCGCGGCCCGGCCTCGCCGCTTTGCCCGGGCGTCGCGCGCCGCCAGGGCGTCGCAGCCCCGGCTCGTCTGGGACCCGATCCTGCCGCTGGAGGGAGAGGGTGACTGGCTGGCCCGCCTTCGCCTGGAGCGGGCGGGTCGGCCCGAGCTGCCCGGGACGATGCGCCACGTGGGGCTGCGCTTCCGGCGCGGGGACGGACGGCTCCGGCAGACCTTCCGGGACCGGCCCGGGACGCGGCTGGCCCTGGTCGAAGAGCTGCTGGAGGTGCAGCAGGGGGCCGCCTACCGGGACGCCGATCCTGCCCTCGAGGCGCTGCTCATCCAGGAGCAGGTCCGGCTCTCCCGCCTGTGCGAGGACCGCAGGCGCCTGGGCCCGGCGAAGAAAGCGCTGCGAGCGCTCAAGCAGCCGCTCTACCCCTACCAGAGCGAGGGCACCGAGCGCTTCCTGCGAGAGGGCCGGCTGCTGGTCGCGGACGACATGGGGCTCGGCAAGACCGCCCAGGCCATCGCCGCGGCCCACGCGCTCTGGTCCTGCGGCGCCGTCCGGCGGGGCCTGATCATCGTGCCGGCCAGCCTGCGCGATCAGTGGAGGCGGGAGTGGGCCTCCTTCACCGACGCCCCGGTCCGGGTGGTCGACGGCCCGGCGGCCGGGCGCCACCGCCTCTACCGGCAGCGGCCCGAGGGCTTCCTGCTGGCCTCCTACGCCTCCGTCCGACGCGATCTGCACGCCATCCGCGCGTTTGACGCCGGGATGGTCGTCCTCGACGAGGCCCAGCGGATCAAGAACTGGGAGACCCGGACCGCGGCGGCCATCAAGCAGCTCGACGCCCCCTACCGCCTCGTTCTCACCGGCACGCCCCTCGAGAACCGCCTCGACGAGCTCGCCTCGATCATGGACTGGGTCGACGACCGGGCGCTCGAGCCGAAGTGGAGGCTCTCACCGGCCCACACGGTGACCGCCGACGGCGCCCGGGAGGTGGTGGGTGTGCGGGGGCTCGACACCTTGCGCCGACGACTTGCGGCGACCATGGTCCGGCGCACCCGCCCCGAGATCCTCGACCAGCTACCTCCGCGCACCGAGACGGTGATCCCCGTCGCGCTGACGCCGGAGCAGTGGGAGGCCCACGAAGACCTCGACCCGCCCATCCGGCGGCTGCTCGCCACCGGGCGCCGCCGGCCGCTGCGGCCGCAGGAGTTCCATCGGCTGATGAGCCTGCTCACCCACCAGCGCATCGCCGCCAACGGGATCGCGCAGCTCGACTTCGAGCGCCTCTGGCCCTCGCTCTCGGTGACCGGGCCCGATCCGATCGCGCTGGGAGAGGCGGGGAGCCCCAAGCTCCTCGAGCTGCGGAAGATCGTCGAGCGGGTGGTGCTCGGTGAAGGGCGCAAGGTGGTCGTCTTCTCCCAGTGGCGGCGGATGCTCACCTTGGCCCACTGGGCGGTGTCGGATCTGCTCGAGGAGGCCGGGCTGCGAGCCGCGTTCTTCACCGGCAAGGAGGGGCGACGCAGGCGGGAGCAGAACCTCGTCGACTTCCACGACGACCCCGCGGCCCGGATCCTCTTCGCGACGGACGCCGGCGGCGTGGGCCTCAACCTGCAGCGTGCCGCCAGCTGCTGTGTGAATCTCGAGCTGCCCTGGAACCCGGCGGTGCTCGAGCAGCGCATCGGCCGGGTTCACCGCCTCGGTCAGCGCTCGCCCGTGGAGGTCTACAACCTCATGGGGCGCGCCTGCATCGAGGAGCGGATGGCGGCCACCCTCTCGGACAAGCGGGCGCTCTTCTCCGGCCTCTTCGATGGCGAGGCCGACGAGATCCGCTTCGAGCGCTCCGGCAGCTTCCTCTCCCGGATGGAGCGGGTCCTCGGCCCCGAGCCGGGGGCGCCGACGAGCGCCCCGGCGTCGCTTCGAGCGGAGCGGGGGGGAGGGTCCGCGGCCGCTCCGGAGCACCGGCTCTTGCCCGCGGCCGAGCTCGGCCGCCTCCTTTCGGGCCTGCGGATCCAGTCCCGCGCCGACGGCGGGCTCGGGATCCAGGCGAGCCCGGAGGCGGCGAAGCTCCTCGGCCCGCTCTTCGAGGGGTTGGCTGGCTTGCTGGCTCGAGCGTCCGGGGCGGAGGTGTGACGCCCGGTCTTCAGGGATGTCGCGAGCTGATCTCGTCCCAGCGATCGATCCGCTCGTCTTCTCCCATCAGGTCCACCAGCGCGGCTCTGACGAAGTCGCGGTCGAAGGCGGTGCCCTGCACTTCCACCATCCGCTCGACGTCGAGGAGGTCCTTGGGGCGAAAGAAGAGCAGCTTGAAGACCGCGAGGACCTCGGCCGAGTGGATCCAGGCCGGGCGCCCCAGGATCGTCGTACGGACCCGACGCGCGAGCGCCTCTTCGTAGAAGGGAATGCTCGGCACGAACACATCGACCCGGATGGGGCCGAGGTAGCCCACGAAGAGGCCCTCGCGGGTGGCCCGCTGGCGGCTCGCTGACCGGTCGAACTCGACGCCCGCGGACTCGACGAGGTCGAAGGCGCGGTCGAGGTCGTCGCCGGTCACCCAGAGGACGAGGTCCACGTCGGCGGTGGCGCGAGGCTCCGACCAGGCGGCGAGGGCCACCGCGCCGCCGATCGCGTAGTCGAGCTCGCCGGCCTCGAGGACCTCGAGCAGGCGGTCGACGACCGAGGAGACGGTCTCAGCCATCGCGGGCGCGCTGCATCAGCTCCCGCCACAGGGCCAGGGACGACTCGGTGCGAGGTGTCGGAGCTCGCAGCTTCGCTTCTCCGGGTCGGGCGGAGACGATCGAGTCCGTGAGGTCGCAGAGCTCGAAGAGCAGGGCCAGCCGCTCCTCGGGCGTCATCCGCACGAAGCGCTCCGTGTCGTCCTCGGGCGGTACGAAGGCCGGGAGGGGAGGAGGCATGGCCGGATCATACCATTCATGAAGGGGGTCCGCAGACTGTCGGAGCCGCGGAGGATCGGGACATGAACTCCCGATCAGCTAGATGATCGGGAGTTCATGGGCCAGGACGGTCTCCTGCTCGATCCAGACACCCGTCTCGAGCAGAGCCTCGAGGAGGTCGCGGCCGTGGGGCTCCCGCCAGCCGGCGAGGGTTCGGAGGATCCGGGCCTCCGCGGCCTGCGAGAGGCGCAGGCCAGCTGCCCGGAAGCGCGCGTGGGTGGCGGCGTCCATCCAGAGGGGCTCGATCTTCAGGCCCGAGCGGTGGGCGAGGCTGCGCCAGATCTCGAGGCCCGCCCGATCGAGGTCTCCGGTGTGGCGCAGCTCGAGGTCGGGACGGTCCCGGGCCAGTGCTTTCAGGAGCAGGACCACCGCCCAGCCGGCCTGGCCTCCGGTGTAGACGAGGAGATCGTCGGCCTCCGGGCGGGCGGCGAGGGTGTGGAAGGCACTCTCGTTCTCGACCGTGAGGACGCGCCCGGCGCTCGTGCGCGCCCGCCTCGCGCGTCGAAGGACGGGGAGGGGGAGCTTGGCGGGTAGGCCCTCCCGGTGGAGGCGCGTGGGATCCTCGAGAGTCTCGGCGCCCACCTCGAGGGTGAGTGGGCCCTGGACCAGCACGTCGAGGCCGCCGAGGTTCCCCACGAAGTCGCAGTGCTCGAGGGTGAAGCGGCGGCGGATGGCCTGGCTGCCGGGTCGCTCGGCCTCGACGGTGGCGGCAAGGTCTGGATCGAGGGTGAGCAGCGTGTCACAGAGGCGGCCGTGGTCAGCCCCACCGGGCCGGAGGATCTTGGTGTGCCCACCGACCCAGCGGGAGAGATCGTCGACCCGGCCGGAGAGTGCAGGGTGTCGCGCGAGCAGCAGTCCGGTGACCAGGCGTTCGAGGGTCTGCCTTGCCACGGCGGGCCCCTCGGCCCGGTAGAGGGCTGCGAAGGGGCCGACGCCGCGGCCGGCCTCCTCCAGGGTGCGGGCGACCAGGCCCTCGACCTCCGGGTCTCGCCGAGCTTCCTGCCCGAGGGCTCGCAGTCGAGCGGAGGCGCGCTCGAGCCCATCCCGGGCCCCCTCCTCGAGGGCCGAGAGGAGCTCGCGGGTATTCGTCGCCGCCTCGGCCCGCCGATCCCGGGGCTCTCGGCCGGCGAGGGTGTCCAGGGTGGTCTCGAGGCAGAGGGGGACGGCGCCGAGCTCCTCGCAGTCCTCGACCAGCAGGCGAGCGAGGACGTCGAGACGGAGGGTGATCCCGTCCTTTCGCGGCGCCACCGCCGCGGCCGGCAGCACCTTCCCGAGCTCTTCCAGCTCGGCCTCCTTGCCCTGGAAGCCAAGCGTGCGGGGAAAGACGCCATCTCGATCCCTCCGGTCGAGGACCCGCTCGACCAACCTGCGGAAGGTCGGATTCCGGGAGTGGGCCCGGCGGTACGCCGCGAGGACCGGATGCTCGCTCATGCCCCCGCCTCGGCCTCGACCCCGATGCGCAGCGTGTCGGCCTCGGGCAGGGCCCGCTCGAAGAGGGTCTCGGTCTTGCGGGCGAAGCGGTAGTCGTGGAGGAAGACGTCGCCCTCGGGGCTCTTCTCGACCAGCAGGGTGGTCGAGCGGTCGAGGGCCTCGCTGATCCCGTCGAGCTCGGGGGTCGCGACGACCAGGGTGATGCCCGCCCGGGTACAGAAGCGCAGCAGCTCGTCCCGCCTTCCGGCGTCGATGCCATAGAAGGCCTCGTCGAGGAGCAGCAGGCGGACGCTGGCCTCGATCCCCTGGTAGAGCAGCAGGGAGAGGCAGAAGAGCAGGAGGTAGCTGGGCACGGCCTGCTCACCGCCAGAGCCCTGGCGCAGGCGCTCGCGGGAGAGCGCGACGCCGTCCTCGCCGACGCGGAAGAGCTCGAGCTCGAAGTCGAACCACTTCCGGTAGTCGAGGAGGGGAGGCAGGGCGTCGTCCTCCGAGGAGAGCTCGTCGAGGCGGGCAGCGAAGTAGTCCTTCAGCTCGGCGGTCTTGGCCGGA
This sequence comes from Deltaproteobacteria bacterium, assembly GCA_029210625.1. NCBI lineage: Bacteria > Pseudomonadati > Myxococcota > Myxococcia > Deltaproteobacteria bacterium. The sequence goes on from JARGFU010000035.1 coordinate 31,265, forward strand.
GAGATCGAGGAGGTCTCCTCGAGGAGCTTGTGCGGGCGCCGCATCTCTGGCTTCAGATGCGCGCGAATACGGTAGCGGGTGCTGCCGAAGGAGAGATCGGCGACCAGCTGGTTGATGTCGGCAATGGTCCGCTCGAGCCCGAAGACCTCGCCCCGCAGGGTGGAGACGAGGTCCTCGAGGACGATGCGCTCGAGGAGATCGTCGCGCCCCTCCCCGAGGGCAGCCTGCAGCTCGTCCACCTGCCCCTGTAGCTTCGAGCTCACCTCACCCAGCGTCGCGCCGGTGGTGTCGATCAGCTGCTCGCTACCCGCGTCGCGAGAGAAGGCGTACTTCTGCCAGAGGAGAGGGTGGCGCAGGCCGTCGCTGCCGGAGAGGCGCTCCTCGAGGGTCGCGAGCTGCCGCTGCGCCTGCTCGATCCGGCCCGGGAGGTTGGCGACCTTGAGCTGGCCGCCCTTCTTGTGGACGAAGACGTAGGTGTCGAGGTCGGCGCGGTGTTCGGCGGCGACCCTCGCGAGCAGCTCGCTCCTCGCCCGGGCCAGCTCCTCCCGGGCCTGATCCATCGCGACCGCCGCCCGCGCTGCCCGATCGGCGGCGGTCTGCTCCTGCCCTTCCGCCAGACCCAGGGACCGATTCGTGGCATCTACCTCACCCTGGAGCGCTCGCCGGTGCTCCTCGAGCGCTTGCAGCCGCTCACCGAGCACGTCGAGCCCCTCCTCCTGGATGGCCCGCTCGAGGGTCGCGAGGACCTCATCGGTGGCCGCGAGGCGAGCCCGATGTCCCTCCGATCGCCGGGTGGTGGCCGAGACCCTCTCTTCCAGCTCGGCCGCCCGGACCCGCGCGTGCTCGCGCTCCTGGGCGGCGAGGGCCAGGGCCTGGAGCGAGAGGCCCTCGAGGGCGTCTGCGGCCTTCCCGAGGGTCTCCTCGATCGCGTCCTCTCCCGCCGCCGCCGTGCTGGCGGCGTCGGCTCGGTCTTCGTTGGCCTCGGCCTCGGCTTCGAGATGATCGATCGCCTCGGCCAGCGCCCGGGCCCGGGCGGCGGTGCCCAGCCAACGGGGCGGTCCCGGGAGCAGGCGCTCGTCGGCTCGCGCGTGGCGGAGGTGCCCCTCCCCGGTGAGGAAGGAGCGCTCGGGCTCCTCCGCGACCACGGCATCGGCGTCTTCCGGGGCGATCGGGGCGAGGTGGTAGGCGAGGAAGGACGTCGCCACGGCCTCCGCGCCACCGGCGGCCTCGATGTGCAACTCGTCGACGAGGCTGGTACCGCCCGGCGCGGCTCGAGGTGTCTTCCCGGTCCGGGGCGCCCGCGCGAGGGGGAGACCCGGCCACCGGGCGAGGAGGAGCCCGAGAGCCGCGTCGTGGTGCTCGGGTGCGACCACGAGCGCCGAGAGGAGTCGTGGTCCGAGGGCCCGCTCGAGGTAGCCCGTGCGCTCGAGGGAGACTCCCGGCCCAGGTTCGAGGCAACGGTAGAGGGGGGAGGCCGCGATCCCCTCGGCCGCGAGCGCGGCCAGGGCGCCCTCGAGATCGACGCCCGCGAGGGGCGGCGGTGGCTCGCCCCGGGCGCGGAGAGCCTCGGCCTCCGCTCGCGCCTGGCGGGCATGGGCACGGGCGTCTCGCTCGGTCTCCCGTAGCCCCGCCGCGCGCGCCGCCGCCTCGGACGCCCCCCGGAGCAGCGCATGAAGGACCTTCTGCTGGAGGCGCTCTAGCTCCTCGGGGAGCGGGCGGTCCGGTAGACGGTGCAATCCTCGCAGCTGATCCTGGAGTCGCCCCAGGGCGTCCAACCCGACCGGCCCGAGGTGGGGAGCGCTGGAGGCCCCGACCCCTTCGAGGATGCGCGTGCCCGCGCCCGCGAGCTCGGCCACCCGGGTGGTGGTGCGCTCTGCCTCCCCCGCCACCTGGCCCAGGACCCGGGAGGCGGTCTCCTGTTCCCGGATCGCCTCTCCCAGGGTGACGGCCTCGCGCTCTCGCGCGGCCGAGAGCTCCCTGCGCCGCTCGAGCAAGGCGATCCCTTCGCTCGCCCGGAGGCGCCCGCTCTCGGACTCCGCCGCCTCCAGGTCGATTCGCAAGGCGTGCAGCCTCTCCTCAAGCTCGCCGCGTGCGGCCCTCCTTACCTCGATGGCGGCGCGCGCCTCGGTCTCCTCGTGTTCGGCGCGCGCGGCCTCGTGGTGCGAACCCAGGTAGGCGTAGCGGCAAAGGACCTCCTTCTGGCCCTCGATCTCGTCGATCAGTCCGAGCAGGGTTCGTAGCTGCCCGAGCTCCTGGTCGAGGGCCGAGAGGTCGGTGCGGGTGCGCTCCATCGCCTCGAGGGCTCGGCGGATCTCGTGGAAGGCCCCCTCGTCCGGATCGGGCAGGAGGGAGGCGAAGAGGCCGCCGAAGTTCTCGGTGGCGGCGACCAGGTCGCGGTAGGCCTTGCCGGCCGCGAGGAAGTGGCTGACCTGCTCGAAGCTCGCCCGGCTGCCGAAGAGGCGCTCGCCCACCCGGGTGCGGTAGCGGCCGAGGTCCATCAGGGAGCCCGCCGGCAGATGCTCGGCGAGCTCGGCCCGGTCCCGCACCCGCCGGCCCTCCGCGGTCTGCTCGACCAGCTCGATCTCGGAGAGGGGGAGGGGGGCGATGATGCCCCAGCGGTCCGGCCGCGAGTCCGGGCCCGCCGCGAAGGCGCCCAGCCCGATGGTCAGGACGCTCTTGCGCTGCGCGTCGGAGAGCTCGAGCAGGCAGTAGCCCACCGCGCCCTCGGGGCGGCGGTGCCCCCGCTCGAGGTCGTGCCGGAGCAGGATGCCGGCGAGATCCCGTCCCTCGCCGCGCCGACCCCGGACCCGCGCCGCCGCGTTCAGCTCGACACCCAGGGCCCCGGTCAGGGCCAGATGCACGGCATCGAGCACCGTGGTCTTGCCGGCGCCATTGTCACCCACGAGGAAGAGGCTGCCGTCGAGGGCGATGGTCTCGTCGGTGAAGTTGTGCCAGTTGACCATCCTCACCGCGCGTAGCTCGAGTCCACTCATGCCTCACCTCCCTCGTCGCCACCGGGCTCGTCGACGACGCGCTGCCACGCCACGGGTCCGGAAGCCTCGTCGTCGCCCGGCTCGAGCAGCCGCGCCGTCGTGCCCCGGTGAGGTGTCGAGGCGCCTTCTCCATAGCCCGCGGGGACGCTCTCCATGGGCGTCTCGAACGCATCGAGGGATTCGGGGGCCTCGGCGGTCTCCTCCGGCTCCGGCAGGCCGTGCGCGCGCCGGATGATCGGCTCGGCCAGGCGCGAGGGCTCGTAGCAGCGAATACCCGGCAGGAAGGCCCAGAGCTCCTGGAGCTCGCCGCCTTCGTCGTCGCCCCGCTCGATCAGCTCGAGGAAGCGGTGCCGCTCCAGCTCGCGGAAGAGGGTCGCGGTGGCCGCGAGGATCTCCCGGTCGGTGGGGGCCGCCTCGCCGAGCACCTTTCGGTAGCGGGCGACCGCGTGGGTGAGGAAGTCGGAGAGGAGGAAGCGCAGATCCTCGTCGTGCTCGGGGTGGACGTTCTGGGCCGCGAGGGAGAGCTCGTGGAACTCGAGCAGCAGCATGAAGCCGACGGCCTGATCCCGGCGGGTCAGATCGAAGAGGCTGCGGTGCCTGGGGGTGAGCGCAGGGTTGGTGGGAGCGCCAGCGCGGAAGAGGCGGGCGACCTTGCGATCGACGAAGAGGTCCCAGCCGAAGTGCTCCTCGAAGAAGTGCTGGAATGCGGCCCGGTTGCGTCGCAGGTAGTCGAAGAGGTCCCGGTCGTCCTGCCGGTAGAAGAAGGTGGACTCGGTGAGGCAGTTGAGGATCCGGCGGCTGCGGACCCGGGAGAGTCGGTCGAGGGGAGTGGACTCCCCCGTGGGGGTCGTGTCGGTCTGGATATCGTTCATCGTCTCTTCCTCCGGAGCAGGGCGTCGGGCAGGTCGAGCTCGAAGCGCTCGGTCGTCAGCAGCGCCCGCCCCTCGGCAGGTTCGAGGGAGAAGGTGAGGTGAGGCCGCGCCTTGCCGCCGCGTAGGCGATAGGCCAGCAGGCCACCGACCACCGCCCGGGCGTCGGCGAGCTCGGTGAGCTGCCCCGCCGAGAGCAGGGCCTCCGGGCGGCCCGCGAACACTCTCAGCTCGAGGAGCTCGCAGAGGCTCGCCAGGCGGCCGAGCTCGAGCTCCCGGGAGGCGCCCGGCCGGCCCTGCTTCTCCTCCAGCAGGCCGCCCCGGAAGGCGGGCCGGCTGCTCTCGTGGCGCCGGGCGGGGCGAGGCGGGGGCGCCCGGGAGGTCGGGGTGCCCCCGCGGCCGTCGGTCCGCAGGAGGACCGGGGCGACGAGCTCCTCGACGAAGCGCCAGGCGAGCGCGTCGGCCTCGGGGCCTGCCAGCCTGAGCAGCTCGTCGGTCCGGGCGCGCAGGGTCTCGATGCGCAGGTTCCGGAGGCGGACGGCCTCGACGTGTCGCTGGAGGCGGCGGATGACCTCGCGGGTGCGGCGGTTGATCCGCAGACAGAGGGCCTCGAGCCCGGCGCCCGGCGTGAAGAAGCGGCGCAGCCCCTCGATCAGCTCGGTCGGATGGCGAAGACCGACGATCGGACCGCCGCCCGGTTGCAGGGCCTCGAGCCGCTGCTGCTGCAAGGAAGAGGCACGTGTCCAGAGCGCTTCGAAACGCTCGCTGGCGAGCGTGGCCAGGGCCATGCGAACGGCCCGCCCCCGCTCGTGTAGCACCGCCAGGTAGCGCTCGACGTAGCGCTCCAGGTGCCCGGCGAGTGCCTGCAGTTCGCTCACCTTGAAGGGCTCGGTGAGGAAGCGTGCGAGCGCGTCGCCCACACCCACCAGCTCCTCGGCGATGCGCTCGGTGGCCAGGTCGGCTTCGTGGAGCAGGTGGAGCGCCCGCTCGATCTCCTGGTCGTCAAGGGGTTCTTCCCCACGGTCTCCCGCGCGCTTCAGGCAGCGAGTGGCCTCCTTGAGCTGCCCGTGGATGTCGGCCAAGAGGTTGGCGCCGAGCTCGCGCCCCCCCTGACCGTCCTCGCGGCTCTGGCTCTCCAGGAAGGAGAGGAGGCCCGAGACCCGCGGGTCGATCCGCAAGAGCAGCTTCTCCCGGCCCCGGTCGCCGAGGCGCCGGATCCGGGTGGGCTCGATCCGCTCGGTGACGGCGCCCCAGGCCCGCAGCTGCTCGAGGTCCTGCCGGAAGAGGACGGCGTCGTAGGGCAGGCCGAGCCGCCGCTCGACCTCGGGGGCGACCTCGGCGAGGAGGGCGTCGTGGGCCACCTCCATCTCGTGGTCGAGGCGCCGCCGATGCAGGGTCCAGAGCAGGATGAGGTAGACTCCCCGCCGAGCCTCCACCAGGAAGCGAAAGCGCTGCCCGTCGCCGAGGGCGCGGGAGACCCGGTCGAGCGCTTCCGGGTTGTTGCTGCCGTCGTCCTTCATTTGAGTCTGGCCGGGCGGTGCGCCCGGAGGATCTCTCATAGCATCGGGGTCCGACATGGGGATCCGGCGGTACTCTCCACCCGGCCGTCCAGAAGGCAGTCTTCAGGGCGTCCAAAGGGTATTGTATTGGCTGTCCATCTGGCAGCTTCAGGCCATGGCGTATTCATCCAGGATCGTGGACGGGGAGCTCGACGTCCTCCTGGCGGGCCTGCCGGCGATCTCGATGGAGGGCCCCAAGGCCGTGGGGAAGACCGAGACCGCGCTGCGTCGCGCGGGCACGGTCCACCGGCTCGACGACCCCGAGCAGCTGCAGATCGCGCAGGCCGCCCCCGACCGGCTGGTGGGAGGTGAGCCGCCGGTGCTCATCGACGAGTGGCAGCGGCTGCCCACCTCCTGGGATCTGGTCCGGCGGGCCGTCGATGCGGGCAGCGGACCGGCGAGCTTCCTGCTCACGGGTTCGATGGCGCCGCGGGAGGCCCCGGTCCACTCGGGGGCCGGTCGCATCGTCACGGTCCGGATGCGGCCGATGTCGTTGGCCGAGCGGTGGCCCGAGACGCCGGCCGTCAGCCTGGCGAGGCTCCTGAAGGGCCGGGCGCGACCTCCGGTGGAGGGAGCGACCGAGCGCACCCTTGCCGACTACGCGGACGAGATCGTGCGCTCGGGCTTCCCCGCGATCCGTCAGCTCTCGGGCCGCCTGCTGCGCGCCCAGCTCGATGGTTATCTCGATCGGATCGTCGAGCGCGACTTCGCCGAGTCGGGGCACCGGGTCCGGGAGCGGGGGGGCCTGCGCCGGTGGCTCACCGCCTATGCCGCGGCGAGCTCGACCACGGCCACCTTCGAGACGATCCGGGATGCGGCCTCGGCCGGCACCGGCGACCGGCCCGCGAAGACCACGACGCTGCCCTTCCGGGCGACCCTCGAGCACCTCTGGATGATCGAGGAGGTCCCGGCCTGGACGCCGGTCCGCAGCCGCCTGCGCCGGCTCGCCTCGTCGCCGGTGCACCAGCTGGCCGACCCGGCCCTGGCCGCTCGCCTCCTGGGGGTCGACGTCGACGCGCTCATCGAGGGGGCGAGCGCCGGACCGGCGATGCCGCGGGATGGCACCCTGCTCGGGGCGCTCTTCGAATCGCTGGTCACCCTCTCGGTGCGGGTCTACGCCCAGGCCGCCAAGGCCCGGGTGTATCACCTCCGCACCCGCGCCGGCGAGCGGGAGGTCGATCTGATCGTCGAGCGGGGCGACGGCCGGGTGCTGGCCCTCGAGGTGAAGCTGGCGGCGACGGTCCGCGACGAGGACCTCAGGCATCTGCACTGGCTCGCCGATCGCATCGGCGGCGAGCTCCTCGATGCCGTGGTCATCACGACCGGCCGAGAGGCCTACCGGCGAGAGGACGGAATTGCCGTCGTGCCGGCGGCGTTGCTGGGGCCTTGAGCCCGGCCGCGGCTGGCCTCAGCGCCAATCAGCCCAGGTACCGGTGGTCATTGTGCCACCGGAGGTACTCAGGGTTGGGCCGCAGGTCCGGGCGGTCAGGCAGCCGTAGCAGCTCGCCATGCTTGGCGTAGTAGTCGCGTCCGTTCTCGAACTCCTCGCGGATCTTGCCGCTGACCTCGATGTGGTGGTCCGGGGTGAAGGTCAGGTAGCCGGAGTCGTAGAGGGCGTGGAGGTCCCGGCGCAGGAGCAGGCCGTTGTCAGCGGCATGGGGACCTCCCGAGGCGAATTCCTTGATGTGGGCCGCTTCCAGGGCGGGCAGGGTGCGCTCTCCGGTGACCGCGCAGCGGCGCCCGTAAGTGTCGGTGACCAGGATGCGAAAGCTCCGCTGACCCAGCCTCTGTCGCACCAGTCGCTCTGGACCCCATCCGGGGTGCTGGTCGGGTGCCTCCGTCGCCAGCAAGGCGCCGTCGCGCCTCGCCAGCTGCAGCTGTTCATGGAGTCGAGCGCCTTCGCCGACCGTGAGGTTGTAGGTCTTCCCCTGGACCGTGTTCCGCGGCCAGTCCGCAGGGGCTGGGATCCACTGGTTCTCTGGCAGGAAGAAGGTCTGGGTCAGCAGGATGCAGCCGATATCCGGGTTCGGGCCCGGATCATCACGCCTGTACTTCGCAATCCGTGCGTGCATCTCAGCGCGGGTCACGGCGCCGTTGGCCTCGCCGAAGGCCTCCCAGGCCAGGTAGAGCGGCACGATCGAGAAATGCGCAAAGTGTCCGCCACCCACGATGTAGTGGTGGGGCGCATGCAGCTTGAAGAGGAATAGCCCTCCAGGCTCGACTGCCTTGAAGGTCGTCTTGCCCCCCGGCTTCCAGAAGTTCGCCTCATCGAGGTCTGGCTTGGCCGCGAGGTGGCGATACCAGTCGCCGTCGGTGATGCCGATGAAGGCCTTCATGGTTCCGGAGCGACCATACCACCACAAAGCCCTGGTCCACCGCGGAGGAATCGCCTAGAGCTCGAGGCACGATGCCTACGAAACTCATCCCGGGACTCTACGAAGATCTGATCACGACCGACCTGGCTTCCAAGGTCACAGAGGCTCGAGAGCAGGGCTGGCTAATCGAGGACGCTCGATGCGAGCCCGAGTTGAGGGCCGAGCTGCTCGCGCAGCACATCTACCATCACGCGCTTCGGGTTCTGCGCGACAAGAAGGGGAAGTCTGCCGACGTACTTCGAGATCAGGTGAAGCTGACGAATCGTCTGCTCGCGGTTCTCGAGAAGCACAAGCGTCCAGTCGTCACATCGGGGGATCGGGTCGAAAAAGTACCAGAGATCCTGCGAGAGGCTCGACCGAAGCCAAAGGAGGCTCTCGCAACACTCGGTTGCACTCCAAGGCCCAGCCTATCGCTCCGTAGCAGCGGCCTGATGGTGAACGGCCACCACGACTACCAGATCGGACACGAGGTAGCGCGAGAGGCCGAGAGTGCCGATCGGATCGACTTGCTCTGCGCATTTGTGAGGTTCGCGGGCCTCCGCTTGGTGCTGCCCCAGCTGCGTGCTTTCGTGAAGCGGGGAGGTGACCTGAGGGTCATCACGAGCGTCTATACCGGCTCCACCGAGAAGAAAGCGCTAGACGCGCTCCATGAGCTCGGCGCCAAGGTCAAAGTCTCGTACGAGACCGCCCAGACTCGTCTCCATGCGAAAGCGTGGCTCTTCGAACGGCATACGGGCCTTTCGACCGCGTACATCGGTTCATCAAACCTGACGCATTCTGCGCTAGTCGATGGTCTGGAGTGGAACGTGCGGCTCACGGCCGCCGACAACGAGCCACTCCTCGAGCGTTTCCGAGCCACGTTTGACCAGTACTGGGAGTCAGAAGAGTTTGCCCCCTACGCGCCGGATAGGGATGGGGAGCGGCTGGCGTCTGCACTTGAGAAAGAGAGGGCACCCAGGGGGGACGGCTGGGCTCCATTCGATCTCCTGGCGTCATTGTCGATCGACGTCGCGCCGAAGCCCCACCAGGCCGAGGTTCTCGAAGCCCTCCAGGCCGAACGTTCGCGAGGCCATCATCGGAATCTCGTCGTGGCAGCCACTGGCACCGGCAAGACCTGGATCGCGGCATTCGACTACGCCCGACTTCGGGAACAAGGCTACGAGAAGCTCCTCTTCGTGGCTCACCGAGAGGAGATCCTGCGGCAAAGCCAGCAGGTCTTCCGGGTCGTCCTTGCGGATGGCCAGTTCGGCGGCCAGCTGGTCGGAGGACAGCGACCGGCAGATGGTCGCCACGTGTTTGCCTCGATTCAGTCGTTGAAGAACCAGCTAGAGGATCTGCGGGCTGATGAGTTTGACGTGGTCATCGTGGACGAGTTCCATCACGCGGCGGCGAAGACCTACAGGGAGCTGCTGGAGCACTTGGAACCGAGCGTTCTACTGGGACTGACCGCTACTCCCGAACGCATGGACGGGAAGTCGATCCTCGAGTGGTTCGACAACCGCATCGCGAGCGAGTCGAGGCTGTGGAATGCCCTCGATGAGGGCCTCCTATGCCCGTTCCACTACTTCGGAGTTGCAGATGGCACGGACTTGTCGGGCGTCACCTTCAGCCAGGGGCGCTATAGCCAGGGCGAGCTAGAGGACATCTACACCGGGGACGACATCCGCCTGAAACGCATCCTTCAAGCAGTCGATCGATACACTGCAAACACAGGCCAGATGCGTGCCCTTGGATTCTGCGTCGGGGTTGAGAACGCGAAGTTCATGGCTGAGCGTTTCAGGAAGGCGGGGCTGCCTTCAGTCGCACTTCACGGTGGCTCTTCCAAACAAGAGAGAGTGAGCGCAATCCAGAAGCTTCGCTCCGGCGCGCTGCGGTGCATTTTCACTGTCGATCTCTTCAACGAAGGCGTCGACATCCCCGAGGTCGATACGGTGTTGATGTTGAGACCCACCGAAAGCGCCACGGTCTTCCTCCAGCAGCTCGGCCGGGGCCTTCGGTGGGCCCGCAACAAGAGCGTCCTGACCGTGCTCGATTTCGTCGGTCACGCGCACAGCGACTTTCGCTTCGACCTGCGCTTCCGTGCCTTGGTGGGTGGAACCCGACGAGAAGTGGCCAAGGCTGTGGAGGCCGGGTTTCCACTGCTGCCGCCAGGGTGTGCGATTCAGCTCGAGAGGGAGGCGCAGGATGCGATTCTGGAGAACCTGAGATCCGCAATACAGAACCTGCGGGCGCAACTCGTCGACGATTTGAAGGCACTGGGGCCCGATTCTGGTCTGCGAGAGTTCCTGCGGCGATCCGAGAAGGATCTCCAAGATGTGTACACTCGACCTTCATCCAATCACTGCTTCACCGACCTTCACAGAAGAGCCGGTCACCTTCCGAGGGAGAAGTCCGACCAAGAAAAGGCCCTAGAGCGATACGCCGGTCGTGCACTCCACATCGACGATCCCGTTCGCTTGAATGCCTGGCTGTCATGGTTGGCGAACAAGAAGCCGCTGTCAGTGAAGCCCTTGAACACGCGTCAGGGCCGTCTCTTGGCGATGCTCTACGCGACTCTCGGCCACCGAAAGCGCCCGATCGTAGAGATGGTCGCCACATTTCAGGAGCTCTGGAGCACCCCACAGCTCAAGCGTGAGTTCGTAGATCTGTTCGAGATTCTTGCTGACGCATCGCGGGTAGACGCCCAACCCCTGGACCCGAAGGGCCGAGTGCCCCTGTGCAGCCACGCCAGCTACTCCCTCTACGAGGCCATTGCCGCCTATGGGCTGGTTGGGCCGGAGTCAGGCGCCCTGCGAGAAACCCGAGAAGGGATTGTCTGGGCCGACGAGGACAAGACTGGGCTGCTGTTCATCACGTTGGACAAGTCTGAATCGGACTACTCGCCGACGACGCGGTATGCCGACTACCCGATCTCGCCAGAGTTGTTCCACTGGGAAACCCAGAACTCCACGACGCCGTCTTCAAATGTCGGAAAGCGGTACATCGAGCACCGGTATTGCGGCACCCGCATTGTCCTCTTCGTCCGTCAGCGGAAGAAGGACGACCGCGGAGAGACCATGCCCTACACCTGCCTCGGATACGCCAACTACGTGACCCATGAGTCGGAACGGCCCATGCGCATCACCTGGAAACTAGAGAGGCCGATGCCGGCGTGGCTCTACCAGGCGGGCAAGTTGGCGGCGGCATAGCCAAGGTAACCCCTGACATGGAAGGTCATCTGGTCTGCCCTAGGACACGCTCCTGAGCTTCCGCGCCCCCGCCACCTTCGGCACCGCCCCCGCCGCCTCCCGCAGCGACTCGAGGTCGAGGTGTCCGTAGACCTTGTCCACCATCTGGGTGCTGGTGTGGCCGAGCCAGGCGGCGACCTTGGGGTTGCTGACGCCGCCCTGGACCATCCAGGAGGCGCAGGTCCTGCGCAGGTCGTTGGGGGAGACCCGGGGGACGCCGGCGGCCGCGCAAGCGGCCTGGAGATCTATTCGGACGTTGGAGCAGGGCCCGACTGACCTGCCCCAGGCTTTTCGGACCACGGGAAGTCCAACCGGCCAGCAGTTGACCGGCAGTGATCATCCCGACTTCTTCTCCTGCCGTCATACCGCCGACATCTCCTGCGATGTTTGCTGCCCACCTGGACCATCGCAGCTTCTTCATCAGACCGCGTGAACAGGCAGCTTCACTCAGAATGAGCCGCTGAAAGACGCCCGCACAGCCTCGTCTGTCAGGAGCGGTCATGGGTTCTCCTCCAGGCTGAAATGTACCGCTTCCTGTGGTAGTCGAGTGTGCATGCTCCTACAGGGTCCTGTGTATCTCGTGACCGCCCGCGGGCGGTATTGGCGCTGTGATCTCAACCAGAAGCGGCGAATCGTCGCTGACAGGGCGGAACCGGATGAGTGGGAGCGGTTCATCCTGGAGCCGCTTTCGGATGGAACCACCGCGATCCAGACCTTCGACCGCAAATATGTCGCATGCGAGGAGGATGGGGGACTGATTGGGGACCGCGAGGTCGTGGGTGACTGGGAGAAGTTTGAGGTGGTCAAGGAGGAAGATGGGTTCGTTTCCATCAAGTCGCAGCTGGGGTTCGTCTGTGCGGATCAGGGCGGAAATCTGGTCGCACACAGGGGAGCGGCAAGGGCGCGGGAGCGGTTCGCGGCCGTCAGGCCGGGGAATGCAAGGAGGACCGGTGTGTCGTTTGTGGACAGGCTAAAAAAGGAGTTGGTCGAAAAGCTGTACGACATTGAGAATGCCCCCGGGATGACCAAGGATGAGAAGATCAGCAGGATCCAGCATTTGACCTGTGGGGTCTGCGCCGGAGTCGCCGTGCAGCCGATTCCGTTTGCGGACATCTTCGTGCTGACGCCGATCCAGGGGGTTGCTGCCGTGAAAGTCGCGCATATCCATGGATTGCAGATCACGGACTCAGAGGCGATGTGGACTTGATCCGGTTTCGTAGACAGTTTTCTTATGCACACAGGCGGGCCGTTTG
>JARGFU010000036.1 GCA_029210625.1 Deltaproteobacteria bacterium
ATCGCTGCCGGGGGTCGCGCGAGCCTCGTCGAGCTCGGGGTCGAGGGGGGGGAGGGGAGGCGGTGGGCTGCCGATGGCCGGGGTGCTCATGGGGTGACGCTCTGGCAAGGTCCGTGCCGCGCCGCCGGCTGCCGGGATCCGGTGGCTCTCCGGGCCGGGACCGGTCCGGCTCCCGGACGAGCGGCCCGGTGCCGCTACCGCCTGCTCGCTCGCTAGGCGAAGCCGGCCCCCGGTTGCTAGGGTCCGAAGATGCAGCGTTCAGGCTCCCGGATCGTTCGCGAGTGGCTCCCGCTCGTCTTCCTCGCCTCCATCCTGGCCCTCACGGGCTGCAACTGCGGGGAGGGCACCCTCGGGAACTGCCCCGCGGAGCGCTGCGACAACATCGACAACGACTGCGACGGCCAGACCGACGAGCTCGAGCTCTGGGAGGCCAAGGGCGAGAGCTGCAGCGTGGGCGTGGGCGCCTGCGCCTCCGGCGGCGTCTTCATCTGCAACCCCGACGATCGCCTGGGCCCGCTGACCTGCTCCGGCACGCCGGGCCAGGCCGGCGTCGAGGTCTGCAACGGGCTCGACGACGACTGCGACGGCCTCACCGACGAGGAGCCGGAGTGGTCGAACCTGAACCAGCTCTGCACCGTGACCATGGGCGGCTGCGTCGCGAACGGCATCTTCGTCTGCGACCAGCTCAACCCCACCGGGCTGACCCTCTGCTCGGCCACTCCGGGGCCGCCGGTGGTCGAGGTCTGCGACGGCTTCGACAACGACTGCGACGGTGACACCGACGAGGAGGCGATCTGGGCCGACCTCGGGGAGCAGTGCACGACCGGCGTGGGGTCCTGCGAGCGGGCCGGCATCCGGGGCTGCGACCCGGGCGACCCCACCGGGGCGACGATCTGCCTGGCCGTCGGCGGCAGCGAGGGCGTCGAGGTCTGCAACGGCGTCGACGACGACTGCGACGGCGAGACGGACGAGGACCTGGCCTGGGCGGACAAGGGGCAGCCCTGCGTGCTGGGGATCGGGGCCTGCGAGGCGCCCGGCATCCGGATCTGCGACCCGGGGAACGCGGCCGGGCCGACGATCTGCAACGCCATCCCCGGCAGCGGGGTGGCCGAGGTCTGCAACGGGCTGGACGACGACTGCGACGGGCAGACCGACAACGGCGCCCTCTGGGCCGGCAAGTTCGGGCCCTGCACGGTGGGCGTCGGCGCCTGCACCGCGGCGGGCCTGATGGTCTGCGACCCGGCCGATCCCACCGGGGCCCTGGTCTGCAACGCCGTGGCGGGCTCGCCGAGCGCCGAGGCCTGCAACGGCCTGGACGACGACTGCGACGGCCAGGCCGACGAGGACGCCCTCTGGCTGACCCTCGGCGACATCTGCAACGTGGGCATCGGCCAGTGCCGGGCGACCGGCGTCGAGATCTGCGACGTGGGCAACCCCGGCGGCGCCACGATCTGCTCGGTGAGCTCGGGGGCGGCCGGCTCCGAGATCTGCAACGGGCTGGACGACGACTGCGACGGGCAGACCGACGAGGAGGCGACCTGGTCCGACCTGGGCACCGTCTGCACCGTGGGCGTGGGCGTCTGCGAGCGGACGGGCGTCCGGCGCTGCGACGGGACCGATCCGGCGGGCGCGACGATCTGCGACGCCACCGCGGCGCCGGCGGGGGTCGAAGTCTGCAACGGGCTGGACGACGACTGCGACGGGCAGACCGACGAGGACGCCACCTGGGCCGACCTGGGCACGGTCTGCAGCGTGGGTGAGGGAACCTGCGAGCGCAGCGGCGTGCGGATCTGCGATCCGGGCGCCCCGGCGGGGCCGACGATCTGCAACGCCTCCCCCGGGAGCACCGGCGCCGAGGTCTGCGACGGCCTGGACAACGACTGCGACGGGCAGACCGACGAGGACGCCCCCTGGGCCAACAAGGGGCAGGTCTGCAACGTCGGCGCCGGCGGCTGCCAGGAGAGCGGCACCTTCATCTGCGACCCCACCGCGCCGGCCGATCCGACGATCTGCTCGGCGAACCCCGCGCCGCCGGGCACCGAGATCTGCGACGGCCTGGACAACGACTGCGACGGGCAGACCGACGAGGATCTCCTCTGGGTCGATCTGGGCACCATCTGCCGGGTCGGGCAGGGGGTCTGCGAGGCCGTGGGCATCAAGGTCTGCGATCCCGGCGCCCCCCTCGGCGCGACGATCTGCTCGGCCACCGCCGGGGCGCCCGGCACCGAGACCTGCAACGGGCTGGACGACGACTGCAACGGCAGCATCGACGACGGCCCGGCCTGGGCCGATCGGGGTCAGGGCTGCACCGAGGGCGTGGGCGTCTGCGCCTCGGCCGGCGTGCGGATCTGCGACGGGGCGAACCCCGCCGGCCCCACGGTCTGCTCGGCCACCGCCGGGGCGCCCGGCACCGAGACCTGCAACGGGCTGGACGACGACTGCAACGGCAGCATCGACGACGGCGCCCTCTGGGGGGACAGGGGCACCGGCTGCACCGCCGGCACGGGGATCTGCTCCGCCGCGGGCGTGAAGGTCTGTGACCCCACCGACCCCTCGGGCGCGACGGTCTGCTCGGCGACGCCGGGCGCGCCGGGCAGCGAGGTCTGCAACGGCCTCGACGACGACTGCGACGGCGCCATCGACGACGGCGCCCTCTGGTCCGATCTGGGCACGGGCTGCACCTCGGGGCAGGGGGTCTGCGCCACGGCCGGGGTGAAGGTCTGCGATCCGGGGAACGCGGCGGGGGCGACGGTCTGCTCCGCGAGCGCGGGGGCGCCGGAGGTCGAGGTCTGCAACGGCGTGGACGACGACTGCAACGGCAGCATCGACGACGGCGCCCTCTGGGCCAACAAGGGCCAGAGCTGCAAGGTGGGCGAGGGCGTCTGCGTCGAGTTCGGCGCCCGGATCTGCGATCCCGCAAACCCGGCGGGGGCGACGATCTGCTCGGGGACGCCGGGCACGCCCGGCACCGAGATCTGCAACGGGCTGGACGACGACTGCGACGGCAGCATCGACGAGGGCGCCCTCTGGGCGAACCTCGGCGACGGCTGCAGCGTGGGCACCGGCGTCTGCGTGGAGTACGGCTCGCGGATCTGCGACCCGGCGAACGCGGCGGGCGCGACGATCTGCTCGGCGACGCCCGGCGCGGCCGGCCTCGAGATCTGCAACGGGCTGGACGACGACTGCGACGGCAGCATCGACGAGGGGGTCCTCTGGGCGGACCGGGGCCAGGGCTGCACCGCCGGCACCGGCATCTGCGCCGCGGCCGGGGTGAAGATCTGCGACGCGGCGGACCCCACGGGCGCCACCGTCTGCTCGGCCGCGCCCGGCCCCGGAGGCGTCGAGGTCTGCAACGGGCTGGACGACGACTGCGACGGGGTGATCGACGACGGCGCGCTCTGGGCGGACAAGGGGACGGGCTGCACCTCGGGGGTCGGGGTCTGCGCCGAGGCCGGCTCCCGGATCTGTGACGCCGCCAACCCCTCCGGCCCGACGATCTGCTCGGCGACGCCGGGCACGCCGGGCACCGAGGTCTGCAACGGGCTGGACGACGACTGCGACGGCGCGATCGACGACGGCGCGCTCTGGGCGGACCGCGGCACCGGCTGCACCGTGGGCGTGGGCACCTGCTCCGCGGCCGGGGTGAAGGTCTGCGATCCGGGGAACGCGGCCGGGGCGACGGTCTGCTCGGCGACGCCGGGCGCGCCGGGCAGCGAGGTCTGCAACGGGCTGGACGACGACTGCGACGGCGCGATCGACGACGGCGCGACCTGGGCCGACCTGGGCCAGGGCTGCACCGTGGGCGTGGGTACCTGCTCCGCGGCCGGGGTGAAGGTCTGCGATCCGGGGAACGCCGCCGGGGCGACGGTCTGCTCGGCGACGCCGGGCGCGCCGGGCACCGAGACCTGCAACGGCCTCGACGACGACTGCGACGGGGCGATCGACGACGGCGCGCTCTGGGCCGACCTCGGCAGCGGCTGCACCTCCGGGCAGGGTGTCTGCGCCCAGGCCGGCTCGCGGATCTGCGATCCGGGGAACGCGGCGGGGCCGACGATCTGCTCGGCGACGCCGGGCGCGCCGGGCACCGAGGTCTGCAACGGCCTCGACGACGACTGCGACGGGACCATCGACGACGGCGCGCTCTGGGCGGATCTGGGCACCGGCTGCACCTCGGGGCAGGGCATCTGCGCCGCGGCCGGGGTGAAGGTCTGCGATCCGGGCGCCCCGGCGGGGGCGACGGTCTGCTCGGCGACCGCCGGCGCGCCGGGCACGGAGGTCTGCAACGGCCTCGACGACGACTGCGACGGAGTGATCGACGACGGCCCCCTCTGGGCCGACAAGGGCACGGGCTGCACCTCCGGCGTCGGAGTCTGCCTGGAGAGCGGCGCCAAGGTCTGCGACGCCGGGAACCCGGCGGGCCCCACCGTCTGCTCGGCGATCGCCGGCACGCCCGGGACCGAGGTCTGCAACGGCCTCGACGACGACTGCGACGGGGCCATCGACGACGGCGCCCTCTGGGCGACCCTGGGCGACGGCTGCACCGTGGGCACCGGCGTCTGCTCCGAGGCCGGCTCCCTGATCTGCGACGCGGGGAACCCCGCGGGTCCGCCGGTCTGCTCGGCGACGCCGGGCGCGCCGGGCACCGAGGTCTGCAACGGACTGGACGACGACTGCGACGGCAGCATCGACGAGGGTGCGCTCTGGGCGGACCGGGGCACGGGCTGCACCTCCGGCGCCGGCGTCTGCTCGGCGGCGGGCGTGAAGGTCTGCGATCCGGGCGCCCCGGCGGGCGCGACGATCTGCTCGGCGACGCCGGGCGCGCCGCAGACCGAGGTCTGCAACGGGCTGGACGACGACTGCGACGGCAGCATCGACGAGGGCGCCCTCTGGGCGGACCGGGGCGAGGGCTGCACCTCGGGCCTGGGCATCTGCGCCGCCGCCGGCGTGAAGGTCTGTGATCCCGGCGCCCCGGCGGGGGCGACGGTCTGCTCGGCGACGCCGGGCGCGCCGCAGACCGAGGTCTGCAACGGCCGCGACGACGACTGCGACGGCGCCATCGACGACGGCGCCCTCTGGGTGGACCTGGGGGAGGGCTGCAGCGCCGGCACCGGCGAGTGCATCGAGTTCGGGTCGAAGATCTGCGATCCGGGCGACCCCGCCGGCGCGACGATCTGCTCGGCGACGCCGGGCGCGCCGGGCGTCGAGGTCTGCAACGGCCTGGACGACGACTGCGACGGCAGCCTCGACGAGGGGGCGCTCTGGGCCGACCTGGGTGACGGCTGCAACGTGGGCACCGGCCTGTGCCTCGAGTACGGCTCGAAGATCTGCGACCCGGGCGACCCCGCCGCGGCGACGATCTGCTCGGCGACGCCGGGCGCGCCAGGCGTCGAGGTCTGCAACGGCCGGGACGACGACTGCGACGGCAGCATCGACGAGGGCGTCCTCTGGGCCGACCTGGGCGAGGGCTGCACGGCGGGCACCGGCGTCTGCTCGGCCGCCGGGGTGAAGGTCTGCGATCCGGGCGCGCCGGCGGGCGCGACGGTCTGCTCGGCGACGCCCGGGGCCCCGGGCACCGAGGTCTGCAACGGCCTGGACGACGACTGCAACGGGACGATCGACGACGGCGCCCTCTGGGCGGACAAGGGCGAGGGCTGCGCGGTGGGCACCGGCGTCTGCCTGGAGTACGGCTCGCGGATCTGCGATCCGGGGAACGCGGCGGGGCCGACGATCTGCTCGGCGACGCCGGGCGCGCCGGGCACCGAGGTCTGCAACGGCCTGGACGACGACTGCGACGGGACGATCGACGACGGCGCCCTCTGGGCCGACAAGGGCACCGGCTGCACCGCCGGCACCGGCATCTGCGCCGCGGCGGGCGTGAAGGTCTGTGATCCGGGGAACGCGGCCGGGGCGACGGTCTGCTCGGCGACGCCGGGCGCGCCGGGCACCGAGGTCTGCAACGGCGTGGACGACGACTGCGACGGCAGCATCGACGAGGGCGCCTCCTGGGCGGACCTCGGCCAGGGCTGCAGCGCGGGCACCGGCGTCTGCGTGGAGTACGGCTCGCGGATCTGCGATCCGGGGAACGCGGCGGGGCCGACGATCTGCTCGGCGACGCCGGGCGCGCCGGGCACGGAGGTCTGCAACGGCCTGGACGACGACTGCGACGGGACGATCGACGACGGCGCCCTCTGGGCCGACAAGGGCACCGGCTGCACCGCCGGCACCGGCATCTGCGCCGCGGCGGGCGTGAAGGTCTGTGATCCGGGGAACGCGGCCGGGGCGACGGTCTGCTCGGCGACGCCGGGCGCGCCGGGCACGGAGGTCTGCAACGGCCTGGACGACGACTGCGACGGCGGCATCGACGAGGGCGCCAGCTGGGCGGACCTCGGCCAGGGTTGCAGCGCGGGCACGGGGATCTGCGTGGCCTACGGCTCGAAGGTCTGCGACCCGGGCGACCCTGCCGCGCCGACGGTCTGCTCGGCGACGCCGGGCGCGCCGGGCACCGAGATCTGCAACGGCCTCGACGACGACTGCGACGGGACGATCGACGATGGCGCCCTCTGGGCGGACCGGGGCACCGGCTGCACCGCGGGCACCGGCATCTGCGCCGCGGCCGGGGTGAAGGTCTGCGATCCGGGGAACGCGGCCGGCGCGACGGTCTGCTCGGCCACCCCCGGCCCCTCGGGCACGGAGGTCTGCAACGGCCTGGACGACGACTGCGACGGCAGCATCGACGAGGGCGCCACCTGGGCGGACCTCGGCCAGGGCTGCAGCGCGGGCGCCGGCATCTGCCTGGAGTACGGCTCGCGGATCTGCGATCCGGGGAACGCGGCGGGGCCGACGATCTGCTCGGCGACGCCGGGCGCGCCGGGCACCGAGGTCTGCAACGGCCTGGACGACGACTGCGACGGGACGATCGACGACGGCGCCCTCTGGGCGGACCGGGGCACCGGCTGCACCGCGGGCGCCGGCATCTGCGCGGCGGCCGGCGTGAAGGTCTGCGACGCGGGCGACCCCGCCGGCGCGACGGTCTGCTCGGCCACCCCCGGCCCCGCCGGCACCGAGGTCTGCAACGGCCTGGACGACGACTGCGACGGGACGATCGACGACGGCGCCCTCTGGGCGGACAAGGGCACGGGCTGCACCGCGGGCCTGGGGATCTGCGAGGCCGCCGGGGTGAAGGTCTGCGATCCGGGCGCGCCGGCGGGCGCGACGATCTGCTCGGCCACCCCCGGCCCCTCCTCGACCGAGGTCTGCAACGGCCTGGACGACGACTGTGACGGCGCCATCGACGATGGCGCCCTCTGGGCGGACAAGGGCACGGGCTGCACCTCCGGGGTCGGCGTCTGCTCCGAGGCCGGCGTGAAGATCTGCAACGCCGGCGACCCCGGCGGCGTGACGATCTGCTCGGCCGTCCCGGGTGCGCCGGGTACGGAGGTCTGCAACGGCCTGGACGACGACTGCGACGGGACGATCGACGACGGCGCCCTCTGGGCGGACAGGGGCACGGGCTGCACCTCGGGGGTGGGCATCTGCGAGGCCGCCGGGGTGAAGGTCTGCGACGCCGGCGATCCCACGGGCGCGACGGTCTGCTCGGCGACGCCGGGGGCCGCGGGCACGGAGGTCTGCAACGGCCTCGACGACGACTGCGACGGGTCGATCGACGACGGTCCGCTGTGGACCGACAAGGGCCAGAGCTGCATCTCGGGCGTGGGCATCTGCGCGGCGGCCGGGGTGAAGATCTGCGACACCGGCGCCCCCGCCGGCGCGACGGTCTGCTCCGCCACGCCGGGTAGCCCGGGCACGGAGACCTGCAACGGGCTGGACGACGACTGCGACGGGACCCCCGACGACAACCTCAGCGCCGCGTCCTGCGCCAACCAGAACGGCGTCTGCTCGGGTTCGACCCAGCTCTGCGGGGGCACCGCCGGCTGGCTTCCCTGCGACGCCGGCAGCTACGGGGCCGACTACGAGACCAACGAGTACAGCTGCGACGCGCTGGACAACGACTGCGACGGCAGCACCGACGAGAGCCTGGTCGGGGCCTCCTGTCCTCTGCAGCAGGGGGTCTGCGCCGGCGTCCGGCAGGCCTGCTCGGGTGGGACCTGGCAGGCCTGCGACTACGGTCCGGCCTACCAGGCCGCCGAGGCCACCTGTGACGGCCTCGACAACGACTGCGACGGCGCGGTGGACGAGAGCCTCACCGGGGCGCTCTGCCCGCTGCAGGAGGGCGTCTGCGCCGGGGCGCGGCAGGTCTGCGCCGGGGCCTCCGGCTGGCTCGCCTGCAACGCCGGCAGCTACGGGGCCGACTACGAGGTCAGCGAGATCAGCTGCGACGGCCTCGACAACGACTGCGACGGCGTCACCGACGACGTCGACCTCGATGGTGATGGCCACGTGGACTTCGCCTGCGGCGGCGACGACTGCGAGGACCTCAACCCGCTGGTCTTCACCGGCGCCGAGGAGCTCTGCGGCGACGGCATCGACAACGACTGCAACTTCATCGCCGAGGACCGGGACGAGGACGGTGACCTGCACATCGACGTGGCCTGCGCGACCTACGGCGGCGCGCTGCCCATCGACGACTGCAACGACGCCTCGGCCCTGGCCAACCCCGACGAGACCGAGACCTGCGGCGACGGCCTCGACAACGACTGCAACGGTAGCATCGACGACGTGGATCTCGACGGTGACAAGCGCATCGACGTCGCCTGCGGGGGGGTCGACTGCGACGACAGCGACGCCGCCGTGCACCCCGGCGCGGTCGAGCTCTGCGACGGCAAGGACAACGAGTGCAACGGGGTGATCGACGACAAGGACCGGGACGTCGACGGCCACGTGGACGTGGCCTGCGTGCTCTACACCGGCGGCCTGCCCGTCGATGACTGCGACGACGCCAACGTCGGCGTGAACCCCGACATGGACGAGGTCTGCGGCAACGCCCTGGACGAGGACTGCTCGGGCGCCACCAACGACAAGGACGTGGACGGCGACGGCGCGGTGGACACCGATCCTCTCTGCGGCGGCCTCGACTGCGACGACGACGATCCGATGACCTACCCGGGGGCGCCCGAGGTGCTCGACGGCCGGAACAACGACTGCGACGCCGATGGCCGGGCCGACGAGGGGCTGGTCGCGGCGGGCCAGGTGATCGTCACCGAGATCTTCTACGACTCCTCGCAGACGCCGGACGAGAACTACGAGTGGTTCGAGGTCTTCAACCCGGGCGACCGGCCGGTGAACCTGCGGCAGTGGCTGCTGCGGGATCAGCCCGGCATCTCCCAGGAGATCGCGGTCATCAGCGCCGACGTGATCGTCCCGCCGCGGGGCTTCGCCACCCTCTGCCGCACCGGCGATCCCCTCTACAACGGTGGGGTCACCTGCGACTACGAGTACGGCTACATGCAGCTGGCCAACAGCGCGGACGAGCTGATCCTCGAGTTCGAGGGCGTGCTCGTGGACGAGATCTGGTACGGCGGCGCCGGCTGGCCCTCGGCCACCACCGGCTCGCTCAACCTCGATCCGGATCAGTACTTCGCCGACAACAACACCTCGGGGCCCTGGTGCAACCACCCGGCCGGCCCCCCCGAGCTGGCCAACGGCGACGACTGCAGCCCCGGGATCTCGAACATCTCCTGCACCCTCCCCATCGACGACCCGCAGGTCGTGGCGGTCCACCCCGACAAGGGCATCGAGGGCGGCGGCACCGAGGTCATCATCGTCGGCTCGGGCTTCTCCGGCGCCACCGACGTGCAGGTCGACGGCTCGAGCTGCAGCGCCTGGGTGGTCGACAGCGACGATCAGATCACCTGCACCGTCCCGCCGGGCACCGCGGGCACGGTGAACGTGACCATCGTGGAGGGCGCCACGAGCGACACCCTCAGCGCGGGCTTCACCTACACCCGCGAGGCCAGCTCCAACCCCGAGACGGTGAACGCGATCTCCATCGATCGGCCGGCCACCCTGGACGTGATCCGCGATCGCTGGTGCGAGGGGATCTTCGGCCTGGTCGAGGAGGGCGGCACCACCGGCGGCGGCTGCCCGGCCGGGCGGGAGTACGCGCCGGGCGCCCTCATCGCCGAGGTGGGCTACGGCACCCTCTCCACCGACCCGCGGACCGACGGCTCGTGGATCTGGTTCCCCTCCTTCTGCGCGCAGTCCATCGGCTCGGCCGACGAGTTCGTGGGCACCCTGAAGGTCTCGACCCCGGGCACCTACAGCTACGGCTTCCGGGTGAGCGTCGACGGCGGCGACACCTGGAACTACGGCGACCTCGACGGCAGCGGCAACGGCTTCTCGGCCGCGCAGCTCGGCGTGATGCTGGTGAGATGATCGAGGCGAAGATCGTGGAGGGCGACCTCCTCAACCAGGAGGTCGAGGTCATCGTCAACGCCTGGAACCGCAACCTGATCCCCTGGTGGCTGCTCCTGCCCCAGGGGGTCTCGGGGGCGATCAAGAAGCGGGGCGGCGCCGCCCCTTTTCGGGAGATCGCGAGGGGTGGGGCGATGCCCCTGGGCAGCGCCCGCCTCTCGGGGCCCGGGCGGCTCCCCTTCCGGGCGATCATCCACGTGGCGGGCATCGACCTGCTCTGGCGGGCCTCGCGGGCCTCGATCCAGGGCTCGGTGGAGAGCGCCATGGCCCTGGTCGAGCAGGAGGGCTTCGCCAGCGTGGCCTTCCCCGTCATCGGCGCGGGCTCGGGCAGCTTCGACGAGGAGGGCGCGCTCCGGCTCATGCAGGAGGCGCTCGCCGGCCTCTCGAGCCGGGCCGAGGTCCGCATCGTCCGCTTCCGCCGCGGATGACGCTGGCCTTCGGGGCCGGTCGGGACGAGACTCCTCCCATGGCTGATGGACCCGTCACCGAGGTGGAGGTGCAGCGCCACGGCCGCGAGCCCGGGCGCCGGGAGGACCGGGTGGTGGTCGAGGAGCCGATGGAGATCCGCCTCGAGTTCGGCCCCCTCGAGGCCCGGCTGGGCAAGAGCGTGAGCATCACCATGCGCACCCCGGGCGAGGACTTCGAGCTGGCCTCCGGACTCCTCTTCTCCGAGGGCATCATCGAGAGCGCCGCCGAGCTGAAGGGCGTCGAGCGCTGCGGGCCTCCCGCCGCCGGGAGGAGCGAGAGCAACGTGGTGAAGGTGAGCCTCTCGCCCGAGGCCGAGATCGATCCGGTGCGGCTGCAGCGCAACCTGATCTCGTCGTCGGCCTGCGGGGTCTGCGGCAAGGCCAGCCTGGAGGCGGTGGTGCCCGCCGAGCCGGTGGGGCCGGTGCCGGCGGGGCCGCGCCTGTCGGCGGCGACGATCCAGGCCTGGCCCGCCCGCCTGCGCGAGGGGCAGGACGCCTTCGCCGCCACCGGCGGAGTTCACGCCGCCGGGGTCTTCACGCCCGGCGGGGAGCTCGCCCTGCTGCGCGAGGACGTCGGCCGCCACAACGCCGTGGACAAGGTGGTGGGCGCGCTCCTCGCCCGCGGCGAGCTCCCGGTGGGCGAGCGCTGCCTGGTGGTCAGCGGCCGCACCAGCTTCGAGATCCTCCAGAAGGCGATCCGGGCGGGCTTCCCGGTGGTCGCCGGCGTGGGGGCACCCTCGAACCTCGCCATCGAGCTCGCCCGCCGCTTCGGCCTCACCCTCCTGGGCTTCCTGCGAGAGGATGGCTTCAACGTCTACGCCGGAGAGGAGCGGGTGGAGTAGGCTAGCGGGGGGGTGAGAAAGAAGGGCGCCAGACCGGAGGAGATCCTCCCCTCCCTCGCCGAGAAGGGCGGGGTGCTCGGTGGAAGCGTGCGCGAGGTCTCTCGGGAGACCGGCGTCCCCGAGGCCGAGGTCTGGGGCGCGGGCACCTTCTACGGGCTGCTCGCCGAGCCGGGCGAGCGGGTGCGGGTCTGCGGCGGCCTCTCCTGCCACCTGGCCGGCACCGATCGCCTCTGCGACGACCTGCGGGCCGAGGGGCACACCGTCGAGCAGGTGAGCTGCCTGGGCCGCTGCGACCAGGCCCCCGCCGCCCTCGACCCCTCCCTCGAGCTCCTCTCGGGGGTCGAGCCCGGGCGGGTGCTGCCCGCCGACCGGGAGCTCCCGATCGATCTGGGGGGGCCGGACTACGGCGGCTACACCGCCCTGGAGCGCGCCCGCGACCTGGGCCCGGCGGCGGTGATCGACCTCGTCGAGGCCGCCGGCCTGCAGGGGCGCGGCGGCGCCGCCTTCCCGGCACACCTGAAGTGGCGCGCGGTGCGGGCCGCCCGGGACGCGACCCGCTACCTGGTGGTGAACGCCGACGAGGGCGAGCCGGGCACCTTCAAGGACCGCGAGGTGATGCTGCGTCGGCCGCACCGCCTGCTCGAGGGCGCCGCCATCGCCGCCGAGGCCGTCGGCGCCCGGGAGATCGTCCTCTACCTGCGCGGTGAGTTCCTCGACTGCGCCCGCAGCCTGGAGCGGGCGCTGGAGGAGGCCCTGCCGGCGCTGGCCGGCCTGACGCTGCACCTGCACCTGGGCCACGGCGCCTACATCTGCGGCGAGGAGACGGCGCTCCTCGAGTCCCTGGAGGGCCGGCGCGGCGAGCCCCGCCTCAAGCCTCCCTTCCCCACCGAGGCGGGCCTCCGGGGACGGCCCACCCTCATCCACAACGTCGAGACCCTCGCCTGCCTGCCCTTCGTCCTCACCGAGGGCGGGGAGGCCTTCCGCGCTCTGGGCCGCACCGAGCCCGGCACCAAGCTCTACTGCGCCTCCGGGGCGGTGAAGCGGCCCGGGGTCTACGAGCTGCCCCTGGGCGTGACCCTCGACGAGCTGGTCGAGGCGGCTGGCGGCTACCGAGGCACGCCCCGGGCCTTCTCCCCCGGCGGCGCCTCCTCCGGCTTCCTGCCGATGCGCGAGCGCGGCCGCCCCCTGGACGTGAAGCACCTGGCCGAGGTCGGCTCGATGCTCGGCAGCGCCGGGGTGGTGGTGCTGCCGGACACCGTCGATCTGCTGGAGGCGGCGCGGGTGCAGCTCGCCTTCTTCGCCGCCGAGAGCTGCGGGCAGTGCGCGCCCTGCCGGATCGGCACCCGCTTCCTCCTGCAGGCCGCCACCCGCTTCGCCGGAGGCGAGGCCGCGGCGCTGGCCCACGCCGGGGACGTGGCCTGGGAGATGGCCGAGGGCTCGATCTGCGGGCTGGGGATGAGCGCCGCGAGCCCCCTGACCAGCCTGCAGCGGCACTTCCCCGAGCTCTTCGAGGGAGGCGAGGGATGAGCCGGCGCCTCTCGATCCGGCTGGACGGCCGCGAGGTCGCGGCGCAGGAGGGCGAGACCCTCCTCACCGTCGCCCGCCGCGAGGGGATCGCGATCCCCACCCTCTGCCACGACGACCGCCTCGCGCCGGCGGGCGCCTGCCGGGCCTGCCTGGTCGAGGTCGAGGGTGAGCGGCGGCTCCAGCCGGCCTGCACCTACCCGGTCCGTGACGCCCTCGCGGTCGAGACCGCCAGTGCGCGGGTGAAGCGGCACCGCGAGGTGCTCTTCGGCCTCTACCTCGCCGATCACCGCCTCGACGCCGGCGGCCAGCCGGTGGAGACCCCCAACGGCAACGCCCTGCGGGCGCTCGCGGCCGAGCACGGCGCGCTGCCCCTCGCCGGCCTGCCGATGCTGCGGCGCGGCCGGCCCGAGGACCCCAACCCCTACCTCAAGTTCCGGCCCGAGCTCTGCCTGGTCTGCGGGCGCTGCACCCGCTACTGCGACGAGGTCGAGGGCGTCAGCGCCATCGCCCTGGGCTGGCGCGGCGGCGAGACCACGGTGGCCACCGCGGGGATGCGCGGGCTGCTCGAGACGACCTGCGAGCTCTGCGGCGGCTGCATCGACACCTGCCCCACCGGCGCCCTCGTCGAGCGCAAGCCCCCCGCCTCCCTGCGGCCCGGAGACACGGAGAAGGTCCGCAGCACCTGCAACTACTGCGGGGTGGGCTGCCAGCTCGATCTCCACGTGAAGGGCGGGCGGCTCTTGAAGGTGACGAGCCCCGCGCCGGGCACCACCGTCAACGACGGGAACCTCTGCGTGAAGGGGCGCTTCGCCCACGACTTCGTCCACCACCCCGAGCGGCTGACGACGCCGCTGGTGCGCGGCGAGGACGGGGAGCTGCACCCGGCGACCTGGAGCGAGGCCCTCGACCGGGCGGCGAGGGGGCTCCTGGCCGTGAAGAAGCGCCACCACGCCGGGGCCCTGGGCTTCGTCTCCTCGAGCCGCTGCACCGGCGAGGAGAACTACCTGATGCAGAAGCTGGCCCGGGCCGCCTTCGGGACCAACAACTGTCATCAGTGCGCGGCCACCTGACACGCCCCGACGGTCGCCGGTCTGGTGACCATGTTCGGTGCGGGCGCGATGACCAACTCCATCCCGGAGATCCGGGACGCGGAGCTCCTCTTCGTCATCGGCTCGAACACCACCGAGGCGCACCCGATCATCGCCATGGAGATGAAGCGGGCGGTGCAGCGGGGCGCGCGGCTGATCGTGGCCGACCCCCGGGCGATCTGGCTCACTCAGATCGCGGATCTCCACCTCCCCCTGCGCCCGGGCACCGACGTCTGGCTGCTCAACGCCATGGCCCACGTGATCCTCGCCGAGGGGCTCGAGGACGCCCGCTTCGTCGCCGAGCACACCGAGGGCCTGCCCGCCCTGCGGGAGGCCGTGAAGGAGTACAGCCCCGAGGCCGCCGAGGTGGTGACGGGGCTGCCCGCCGGGCAGATCCGCGAGGCGGCGCGCGCCTACGCGACGACGCGGAGGGCCGGCGTCTACTACACGCTGGGCATCACCGAGCACACCCACGGCACCGACAACGTCTACGCCCTGGCGAACCTCGTTCTGATGACCGGCCACCTCGGCGTGCGCTCCGCGGGGATGAACCCCCTGCGCGGTCAGAACAACGTCCAGGGCGCCAACGACGCGGGCGCCTCGCCGATCTTCCTGCCGGGCTACCAGCGGGTCGACGACCCGGAGGCCCGCGCGCGCTTCGGCGCGGCCTGGGGCGCCCCGGTGCCGGAGGAGGCCGGGCTGAACCTCAACGCGATGATGAAGGCGATCGGCGAGGAGGTGAAGGGCCTGCTGGTGATGGGGGAGGACCTGCTGGTCTCCGAGCCCAACGTCGGCCGCCTCGAGGAGGCCTTCAACGGGCTCGAGTTCCTGGTGGTGCAGGACATCTTCCCCAACGAGACGATGCGCTTCGCCGACGTCGTCCTGCCGGCCGCCTCCTTCGCCGAGAAGGACGGGGTCTTCACCAACAGCGACCGCCGGGTGCAGCTCGTCCGGAAGGCCGTCGAGCCTCCCGGCGAGGCCCGCGCCGACTGGGAGATCCTCTGTGACCTGGCCCGGGCGGCGGGCTACCCGATGCCCCACTACGCCTCGGCCGCCGAGATCTACGCCGAGATGGCCTCCCTCTCCCCGAAGTTCGCCGGCATCTCCCACGCCCGGATCGCGGCCGAGGGCGGGCTGCAGTGGCCCTGCCCCACGCCGGATCACCCCGGCACGCCCACCCTCCACGAGGGCGGACCGATCATCGGCAAGGCGACCTTCCAGCCGGTGGCCTACCGGCCCAGCGCCGAGGTGGAGGACGTGGAGTACCCCTTCCTCCTCTCCACCGGCCGCACCCTCTACCAGTACAACGCCGCCACCCAGACCCGCCGGGATCCGGGCACCGCCCTGAAGGACGGGGTCTGCTTCCTCGAGATGCATCGCCACGACGCGAAGGTGGCCGGCCTCGAGGACGGCCAGCGGGTGCGGGTCAGCTCCCGTCGCGGCAGCGTCGAGGCTCGCCTCTCGGTCTCGAGCCGGGTGCGCCCCGGCCGGGTCTGGATGCCCTTCCACTACGCCGAGGCCCGGGCGAACCTCCTGACCAACGACGCCGGGGACACCGTCACCGGGACGGCCGAGTACAAGGTCTGCGCCGTGAAGGTCGATGGGCTCGGCGACGCGTAGGGAGAGCCTGGCCCCCGAGTTCCTCCGGCCGGCGCCCCTCCTGGCGGTGGCCGTGCTCGCCCTGAACGACCACTGGCTCAAGGGCGCGGACCTCCTGCCCGGCTGGCTGACCGGCAAGCTCTCCGACCTCGCCGGCCTCTTCTTCTTCCCCCTCTTCCTCTCGGCGCTGGTGGGCCTCCTCACCCGCCGCCCGCCGGGCACGCGCCGCCTGGCGGTCTGCGCCGGGATCACCGCGCTCGCCTTCACCGCGCTGCAGCTCTGGCCGGCCTTCCGGAGCCTCTACCTCGACCTGCACCGGGCGCTGCTCCCCTCCTGGCACTTCACGGTCACCGCGGATCCCACCGACCTGCTCGCCCTGCCGATGTGCGCCCTGGCCTTCTGGTACGGACACCGTCGATTGACAGCGGCGACCGCCGGAGATTGATAGGGCGCATGACTCCTGCATCCGAACTGAAGCGTGGCCACCGCATCCAGGTCGACGGCGAGGCCTTCGCCGTCATCGACGTCGCCCAGCAGACCGCGACCGCCCGCGGCGGCGGCACCCTGGTCCGCCTCAAGCTGCGGAACTTGCGGACCGGCCAGCTCCTCGACCGGGCCTTCAAGGGCACCGAGCGCCTGCCCCAGCCCGACTTCGAGCGGCGACAGGTGCAGTTCCTCTACCAGGAGGGGGATCAGGTCTTCCACTTCATGGACACGAGCTCCTACGAGCAGTTCTCCATGGAGCGCGATCGGATCGCCGACGAGGTCGGCTACCTCAAGCCCGAGGACGAGGTGCGCGGCAACTTCCTCGACGGGGTCTGCATCGGCTTCGAGCTGCCCACCTCGGTCGAGCTCAAGGTCGTCGAGACCGAGCCCGGCTCCCAGGGCGACACCGTGAGCAAGGTGATGAAGCCCGCGACCCTCGAGACCGGGATCATCGTGCCGGTGCCCCTCTTCGTGAACGAGGGGGACGTGATCGTCGTCGACACCCGCGAGGCGCGCTACGTCAAGCGAGCCTAGCGGTCCATCGTTGGCCGGAGTTCGGCTGCGCTCGGAGGGCGGCGGTCTCCTTGCAGGCAGCTCTCGGCTGTCAGCTATCAGCCCTCAGTCGCGTGGCTCACGTGTCGACAGCTGACAGCTGACAGCTGACAGCTGACAGCTGGACCACCGCGCCTCGGAACGGACTCTGTCGCCGCTCTTCAAGCCTCTCGTCGCCGGGTGTACCCTCGCCCGCCATGAACGACGCTCTCATCTGCTCCGCCCTCCGCACCCCCATCGGCCGCATCCGCGGCGGCCTCTCGGACGTGCGCCCCGACGATCTCCTCGCGCTGGCCATCGAGAAGGTGGTCGAGCAGTCGGGCGTCCCTCCCGAGGTGATCGACGACGTCTACGGCGGCTGCGCGAACCAGGCCGGCGAGGACAACCGCAACGTCACCCGGATGGCGCTGCTCATCGCCGGCCTGCCCGACTCGGTGCCTGGCGTCACGATCAACCGCCTCTGCGCCAGCAGCCTCGAGGCGGTGAACCAGGCCGCCCGGGCGATCAAGCTCGGCGAGGAGTCGGTCTGCATCGCCGGCGGCGTCGAGTCCATGAGCCGGGCGCCCTGGTCCATGCCCAAGCCCGCGATGGGGTACCCCTCGGGGAACGTCACCGTCTACGACACGGCGCTGGGCTGGCGCTACCCGAACCCTAAGCTCGAGGCCCGCTTCCCCCTCGAGGGGATGGGTGAAACCGCCGAGAACCTGGTCGAGAAGTACGGCATCGGCCGGGAGGAGCAGGACGAGTTCGCCTTCCAGTCCCACCAGAAGGCGCTGAAGGCCCAGGAGTCGGGCGCCTTCGAGGCCGAGATCATCCCGGTCTCGGTGCCCCAGCGAAAGAAGGACCCGATCGTCGTCGACCGGGACGAGGGCCCCCGCGCCGACACCACCCGGGAGAAGCTCGCCAGCCTCAAGCCCGTCTTCCGCAAGGGCGGCAGCGTGACCGCCGGCAACTCCTCCACCCTCAACGACGGCTCGGCGGCCCTGCTCCTGGCCTCGCCCGAGGCGGCGAAGGCGCACGGCCTGAAGCCCCTCGCCCGGGTGGTGGCCTCGGCCGCCGCCGGCGTGGATCCGCGGCACATGGGCATCGGCCCGGCGCCGGCCACCCGCAAGGCGTTGAAGCTCGCCGGCTGGTCGCTGGCGGACATCGAGCTGGCCGAGCTGAACGAGGCCTTCGCCGCTCAGTCGCTGGCGGTCCTGCGCGAGCTCGAGCTCGATCCCGCGATCGTGAACGTGAACGGCGGCGCCATCGCCCTGGGGCACCCCCTGGGGCAGTCCGGCGCGCGGATCCTGGTGACCCTGATCCACGCCCTGAAGGCGCGCGGCAAGCGCCGGGGCCTCGCCACCCTCTGCGTCGGAGTCGGTCAGGGCGTCGCGACCCTGGTCGAGCTGATCGACTAGCCCGAGATCCGGATTGCCCGATGAGTGAGCCTGGTCCAGAGCAGCATCTGCTGGAGGAGGACGCCGAGCGCTTCCGCACGCTCTACGAGCACGCTCCGGTGATGATCGACTCCTTCGACGCAGAGGGGCGCTGCCTCCTCTGGAACCGGGAGTGCGAGCGGATGCTCGGCTGGACGCGGGAGGAGCTGGAGGCGCTGAAGGATCCGCTGCGGGTCTTCTACCCGGACGAGGTGGAGAGGAACCGGGTGCTCGCCTCCATCAACCGGGCGGACGGGCAGTACCGGGAGTACCAGGTCGTCGCCAAGGACGGCTCGATCCGGCGGCAGCTCTGGGCGGACTTCCGCTTGCCCACCGGCGAGGCCCTCTCGGTGGGGCACGACGTCACCGAGCAGCGGCAGATGGAGGTCCAGCTCCGCCACACCCAGAAGCTCGACGCCCTCGGCCGCCTCTCCGGGGGCATCTCCCACGACTTCAACAACCTGCTCACCGTCGTCCTGGTCAACACCCAGCTCCTCGAGCGCCTCGTCGGTGACTCGCCCGCGGCGCTGGAGCGCACCACCGAGATCCAGCGGGCGGCGCGGCGGGGCGGGGAGCTGGTGCGCAAGCTCATGGCCTTCGGCCGCAAGGAGATGCTGCACTTCGAGCCCCTCGATCTCCCGACCCTGGTGAGGGATCTCGCGGGCACCCTGCGGCGCCTCATCCCCGAGCGCATCGAGATCGAGCTCGAGCTGGCCGAGGACACCCCCTACGTGCGCGCCGACGCGGGCGCCATCGAGCAGATCATCATCAACCTGGCCACCAACGCCCGGGACGCCATCGAGGGCCAGGGCATCCTGCGGATCGAGACCTTCCGCTGGTCGGGGCCCGAGCGGGACCTCGCGGTCATGGCCGTGAGCGACTCGGGGCCGGGCCTCTCCGTGACCGAGCGCGACCGGATCTTCGAGCCCTTCTTCACCACCAAGCCCCCGGGCGAGGGCTCGGGGATGGGGCTGGCGATGGTCTACGGTCTGGTGCAGCAACACGGCGCCGAGATCGAGGTCACGGAGACCGGCGCCCGGGGGACGACCCTCGAGGTGCGCTTCCCCGAGGAGCTCTCCGCCCCCCTGATCCCGCCGGCCTCCAGCACCACGCTGCCCGAGGAGCGGACCGCGACCGTGCTGATCGTCGAGGACGAGCGCGCCCTGCGGGAGGCCGCCCGGGCGGTGCTGGTGGCCGAGGGCCACCGGGTGCACGTGGCCGGCAACGGCGAGCAGGCCCTCGCCCTGCTGCGGGAGAACCCCGAGGTGGACCTGATCCTCTCGGACGTGGTCATGCCGCGGATGGGGGGCCTCGAGCTCTACGAGCGCCTGGGGGGCGCCGAGGGCCGCTACCGCTTCGTCCTGACCACCGGCTACCCCGGGATGATCCTCGACGAGGGGCTCGGCGCGACCATCCTGCGCAAGCCCTGGTCGCTCGACGGGCTGATCGAGTGCGTGCGGCAGGCGCTGGCGTGAGGGCGTGGCGACGAGTCACGAGTGCTGGCCGTCTCGGCTCGGTGCCTCGGTGATCGGCGGCGGGAGTCGGGGGAGGCTGCGAGCTTCGAGCTATGAGCTACGAGCCTTGAACCCTGGAACACATCCGTGAGCCTTGTTGCTCACAGCTCGTAGCTCACAGCTCACAGCCCCCGCCCGACAGGTCGGGAACGGCACACCACGGCGAGCCGCAGCCAGGATCCGCAGAAAGGCAGCGGTGACTACTTGATCCCCAGCGCCCGCTTCAGCTTCTTCACCGTCGCGAAGTAGGTGCTCCGGTCGTAGGGCACGTTCAGGATGTGGAAGTCGGCCTTCTGCAGGCCGACGCAGCCGAAGCAGTAGCTGCAGTCGGAGCAGCGGGTGCAGAGCTCGAGGTAGGCCGAGCCCACGCAGCTCTCGCAGCCGGTGCAGTGGGTGCAGGCGTTGCAGCGGACGCACTCGACGCACTGGTTACAGTGGGTGCACTCCTGGCAGTCCTCGCAGTAGTTGCAGCGGTAGCAGGCGTTGCAGCCCTTGCAGAACATGCAGGACGCACAGTCCTTGCACTCCCGGACCTCGTAGCAGGCGATGTTCGCCGCGGCCTCGGCGTGCTCCTTCCGGAGGGCCTCGAGGGCCCGCAGGAACCCGTTGCGATCGAGAGGAGGGAGCCCGTCCTCGCCTTCCAGGGGCTGGTCTGCCATGCGGGGTCTTTGCCACGCCCGGGCCCTCTTCCGCAAGAGTGGCATTCCTCCGCCGCCGCTCTATCCTGGCGTGCCCCGTGATCGATCTCTCGCACCTCAACCCCGAACAGCGCGCCGCCGTCGAGAAGACGGAGGGGCCGCTGCTCGTGCTCGCCGGCGCGGGCTCCGGCAAGACGCGGGTGGTGGTGCACCGCATCGCGCACCTGCTCGACAAGCGGGTGAAGCCCGAGGCCATCCTGGCGGTGACCTTCACCAACAAGGCGGCCGGCGAGATGCGCGAGCGGGTCGCCGATCTGGTGGGCAAGAAGAAGGCCGAGCGCCTGACGGTCTCGACCTTCCACGCCTTCGGCCTCTCCCTCCTGCGGGAGCACATCGACGCGCTCGGCTGGCCCGCGCGCTTCTCGATCTACGACACCCAGGATCAGCTGGCCCTCCTGCGCCGCCTGATGTCCACCCTGCGGGCGGGGCAGGACTTCGATCTGAAGCGCCTGCTCTCCCACATCTCCCTGGCCAAGAACGCCGGCGTGAGCCCCGAGCTCTTCGAGCGGGTGGCCAACACCGAGGACGCCTACGAGCTGGTCCTCTGCGATCTCTACCCCCGCTACCAGCGGGCCCTGAAGGCGCAGGGGGCCGTCGACTTCGACGATCTGATCCTCTTGCCCCTCGAGCTCCTCGAGCGCCACCCCTCGGTGCGGGAGCAGGTGCACGCCCGCTACCAGTACTTCATGGTCGACGAGTACCAGGACACCAGCCACGTGCAGGTGCGCCTGCTCCAGGCGCTGGCCCACACCGGGAACGTCTGCGCGGTGGGCGACGACGACCAGTCCATCTACGCCTGGCGCGGCGCGAAGCCCGAGAACATCCTGGAGTTCGAGCGCACCTTCCCCGGCGCGGTGGAGGTGAAGCTCACCCGCAACTACCGCTCGACCCGGGCCATCCTCGAGGCCGCGAACGCGGTGATCGCCCTGAACACTGATCGCCGGGGCAAGGAGCTCTGGACCGAGACCCCGACCACCGAGCCGATCCGGGTGGTGGTCCTCGACGACGAGCTCGAGGAGGCCGAGTTCGTCGCCGAGCGCATCGACGAGTTCGTCTACGAGCAGCGCCGTAGCCGGGACGACATCGCCGTGCTCTACCGGACCAACGGGCAGGGCTCGACCCTCGAGGAGGCCCTGCGGGCCCACAAGCACCCTTACCGGATGGTGGGGGGCACCCGCTTCTTCGACCGCAAGGAGGTCCGCGACGCGCTGGCCTACCTGCGGGTGGCCGCGCGGCCCGAGGACGAGGTCAGCCTGCGGCGGATCATCAACACCCCGCCTCGCGGCATCGGCGACACCACCCTCGAGCGCCTCGGGCAGGAGAGCCGGAGCAGCGGGCAGCCCCTCTGGAGTGTGCTGAAGCGGGCGGCCTCGGTGGCGGGCTGCGAGAAGGCCGCGCCCGCGGTGGCCGAGTTCGTCGAGCTGATCGAGCTCCACCGCAAGGCCATGCGGGGCAAGGGCCTGAAGGGTGGGGTCCACGACTTCTTCGAGGCGGCCGGGGCCTACGAGGCCGCCGGCGCGGGCCTCAAGAGCCTGGACGCTCGGGACGCGAAGGTGGCCAACGTCGCCTCCCTGGTGC
The DNA here is from genome assembly GCA_029210625.1 of Deltaproteobacteria bacterium. Lineage (NCBI taxonomy): Bacteria > Pseudomonadati > Myxococcota > Myxococcia > Deltaproteobacteria bacterium. The sequence goes on from JARGFU010000036.1 coordinate 22,141, forward strand.
AGTCCATCGAGCGCTACTGCGAGGGCAGCAAGCGGCCGGACCTGATGGAGTACCTGCGCCGGGTGGCCCTCGACGGGCGCGACGAGGACGAGGCCGAGGACGGCGGCCAGGGTCAGCTCACCCTCCTGACCCTCCACGCCGCCAAGGGGCTGGAGTTCCCGGTGGTCTTCCTGGTGGGGATGGAGGAGGGCCTGCTCCCCCACGAGGGGATGGGCGGGCTGCCTCCGAACCTCCCCGAGGAGCGCCGCCTGGCCTACGTGGGCATCACCCGGGCCCGGGAGACCCTCTACCTGTGCCGGGCCAAGACCCGCGCCCGGCGCGGACGCCGGCAGGAGCGGGTGCCCTCCCGCTTCCTGGAGGATCTGCCCGCGGGGGCCTTCGAGATCCAGGACCGGACCGAACCTGCCGAAGCGACCGAGACGGAATATGGTGAAGGGCTAGCATTTTTTGCCGCGATGCAGCAAAAATTGGCCGCTGGCTCCCAGGATGAATGATCCGGGGGGTCGGCCGGTCGAACTGGGGGGCCTGTTCGGGCCCCTGGCGAGAGGTCACACCTTGAGAAAACGCTCCACGATCCAGATCCTCACCGCCCTGCTCCTCGCGTCGGGAGCCGGCGGCGCCCTCCTCGGCGCGCTCGCCGCCTCCCCCGCGTCCGCCCAGCCAGGCGAACGCTACGCCGAGGTCTTCTCCGAGAAGCTCAAGATCCAGCGGGATCTGCGGGAGCGCCTCCAGGAGACCCTCTCGCCCCTGGCCGAGCCCTTCCACATCTACGTCTCGGTCTCGGTGGAGGCCAAGGCCGAGGTGCGCAAGCTCATCGACAAGGAGACCACCCCGGGGATGCAGGTGGACATGGGCTCGGGGGAGTCCTTCAAGCTCCCGGGCCTGCCCACCGTGCAGGGGACCAAGCTCAAGGGCTCCCCCAAGGTGAACATCACGGTGCCCAGCCGGGAGAGCATCTCCACCCGGGAGACGATCCAGGCCAAGCTGCACGCGATCAAGGTCGAGGTGCGGCACCAGCCCGGCATCACCGAGGAGCGCCTGGCGCAGATGCACGAGGTGGCCGTGGGGGTCGCTGGCCTCGATCTGACGGGGGGCGACTCGATCGTCTTCGTCGAGATGGCCCGCAACGCCGCCGAGGAGGTCGAGTTGCTCTTCGCCCCCGATCTGATCCCGGTCATCATCATCTGCCTGACCATCCTGCTCTCGACCTTCATGCTGGCGATGGCCATCGGCCGCCGGAAGGTCCACACCACCGAGACCGCCGGAGCGGGCGGCGGGGCCGGCCCGAACTTCAGCGACGCCGCCGAGATCGAGCTCGAGGGTGACCCGGACGCGACCGGCAACGGCGCGATCATCGGGCACCTCGGCACCGGGTACTTCGGCTTCGTCTCGGAGCTGAACCACGACCAGCAGGTCGAGCTCTTCGCCACCCTCGAGCCCCAGGTGGCGGCCATCGTCATCGACTGCATCGGTGTCGCCGCCGGCGTCCTGCGGGAGGCCTTCGAGCAGGTCGAGGAGAAGCAGAAGCTGGCCCTGATCCGCGCCATGGCCGAGCCCCGGAAGGTGGAGACCGCCCGCATCGAGGCCATGGAGGCCGAGGTGCAGGCGACGGTCGACCAGATCAAGAGCCGGATCAAGATCGGCTCGGCGGCCTCGGCCACCGAGATCCTGGCGCTGACCTCCTCGGACGACACCCGGGCGATCCTCGAGGCCATCGGCGCCGAGAACCCCGCGCTGGCCGAGCAGCTGCGCTCGGGCCTCGTCCTCTTCGAGGACGTGCCCGGCCTGCCGGTCGCCCAGGTGCGCACCGCCGTCGCCGCCGCCGACCCGCACACCGTCGCGGTGGCCCTCCGCGGCGCCGATCCCGCCATCCGCAAGGCCATCCTGGAGTCGGTCTCCAAGCGCCTGGCGGCCTTCCTCGAGTCCGAGGAGCAGTACCTCGGCGAGGTCAGCGAGGAGCAGGTCGAGGAGGCCCGGCTGCAGTTCGAGGCCCACCTGCGCAGCTCCGGCAGCGCGAAGAAGCCGGCCTCGGCGGAGGCCTCGAAGGAAGCCGCGGGGGCCGCATGAAGCTCGTCGTCCTCTTTGTCGCCGGGATGGCCATGGGCAGCCTGCCCGACCGGGCCGGCCTGCGCGACGCCCTCTTCCACTATCCCAACGAGGCGGGCGAGACCGCGCCGGTGGGGGAGGACCTCGAGTGGGAGGGACAGGGCAAGGTGCAGGTCAAGTTCGCCCGCACCTACCAGGAGCGCCGGGACGCCGCCCTCACCAAGGTGGCGGACCGCCTGAAGATGCTCACCGACCTGCTGGCCACCGCCTCGGCCGCCGAGAAGAAGGCCGACAAGGAGGCCGCCCGCCTCAACCTCAAGGGCTACGCCGCCGACACCCTCGGCCAGAACGACGCCGACTTCGTCGAGGCCGTGACCTGGGAGGGCAAGCGGATCCGCATGCTCCAGCGGGCGATGAAGGGGGCCAAGGCCAAGAAGGAGGTCATCCCCGAGCTGCAGGGGGATCGCCTCGACAACGCCGCGGTGCTCATCGACAACGGCGTCCTCGAGGAGCGGGTGAAGCAGCAGTCGGAGGCCTACCGCCTGGTCGCCGAGAGCTACGCCGCCTTCCTCGACAACAAGCTCATCGACGCCATGAAGAAGATGGAGGAGGCGAGCAAGCTCCTCCCCGACGTCGGGCTGCCCCACGTGCTGATGGGCTCCTTCTACTTCCTCGCCCGGGACCAGGAGCAGGCCCTGAGCGAGTGGAAGAAGGCCCTCGAGCTCGATCCGGACAACGACGAGCTCAAGCAGATCATCGAGCAGTTCGCGAACCTCGACGAATAGAGAGACAGCATGCGTTCCACCACCTACCTGGGCTTCCTCCTGGGTATCGCCGTCGTCTATGGCGTCGTCCTCGCCAAGGGCGGCGACGTCTCGATCTTCATGAACCCCATCGCCCTGACGGTCTGCGTGGGGGGCACGATCGCGGCCACGACCCTCTCCTCCTCCCGCTCGACGCTGATCCACGCCTTCTCGGCGATGAAGAAGCTCCTCGTGAAGCGGACCTCGAAGTGGCAGGAGGTCGCCGCCGTCATCGTCGAGATGGCCCGGACCGCCAAGACCTCGGGCCTGGCCGCCATCGATCCCGAGAAGCTGCCGCTCGCCAGCCCCTTCCTGAAGAAGGGCACCCAGCTGGTCGTCGACGGCGTGGAGCCCGAGCGGATCGAGGAGCTCCTGCGCCTCGAGTCCCAGATCCTCTCCGAGAAGCGCAAGTCCGCCGAGCGGATGTTCCGGCTGATGGGCACCTACTCGCCGATGTTCGGCCTGGTGGGCACCCTCATCGGCCTCATCCAGATGCTCAAGGACCTGCAGGATCCCCGAGCCATCGGCCAGGGCATGTCGGTGGCGCTGATGGCCACCTTCTACGGGGTGCTCCTGGCGGGCCTGGTCTTCCTCCCCCTGGCGGGGAAGATCCACACCCTCGACGAGGACGAGCGGCTGGTGCGGGACCAGATCCTGGCCGGGCTGCTCTCGGTGCGGGTCGGCGAGAACCCGGAGCACATCCGGGAGACCGTCGAGACCTTCGGAGCCCGACGCGACTGACGCGGGGCCGCTCATGCGCACCAACCCCCGCTTCACCGAGGAGGAGTCCCCCTCCCCGCTGCAGGACGCGACCTGGCTCTACTCCTACGCGGACATGATCACCCAGCTCCTGCTCTTCATCATCCTGACGGTCTCGGTGGTGGGCCTGAAGGCGATGGACCAGGTCAGCCAGGAGGACGAGCAGGTCAACGAGGCGGTGGAGGAGTTCGAGGACCTGATCGCCAAGCAGGGGCTCGACGATCAGCTCGACATCGACCGGGCCGCCGGAAGGCTGGTGATCCGCCTGCGCAGCTACCTGCTCTTCGGTGAGGGCAAGGCCGATCTCGGCCCCGACGCCGCGGCGGTCCTGGACGGCGTGGTGGTGCTCCTGCGGCACACCGACCGCCACATCCGGGTCGAGGGGCACACCGACAACGTGCCCATCAAGAGCGCGCGCTTCCCCTCCAACTGGGAGCTCTCCACCGAGCGGGCCCTCTCGGTGATCGAGTACTTCGAGAAGGCCGGGATCGCCCGGGATCGCCTCTCGGTCGCGGGCTACGGAGAGTTCCACCCGATCATGCCCAACGACACCAAGGCCCACCGGACCCTGAACCGGCGGGTCGAGATCGCCCTCCTCGAGGCCAAGCAGGAGGCCGGGGAGTGAAGAAGAAGGGCTTCCAGATCAGCCAGTCCCCGGAGACCGAGGAGGACCTCTCGGCCTTCTGGCTGATCACCTACTCGGACATGACCACCCTCCTGCTGGCCTTCTTCCTCCTCATCTACGCCTTCACGGTGATGGGGGATCAGGGGCGGGAGTCCCTCCTCGACGCGCTGAACCTCATCGACAAGAACACGCCCGCCGAGGAGCTCGACGAGCCGCTCGCGGCCCTCCGGGAGAAGGCCGATCAGATCGCCGAGATGATGGGCCAGGAGGCCGAGGAGAAGCCCTGGGTGCAGGCCACCGAGTCCGAGGTGACCATCGGCCTGCCCGCCGGCATCACCTTCGCCTCGGGCAGCGCCAAGCTGAACCCGGCCGCCAGCAAGCACCTGGCCCACGCCGCCCGGGTCCTCCAGGGGCCCGGCCAGCTCATCCGGATCGAAGGCCACACCGACGACATCCCGGTCCTGGGGGGGGCCTACCGGAGCAACTGGCACCTCTCGGTGGCCCGGGCCCAGACCGTGGTGCAGATCTTCGTCGCCGAGGGGATCAAGCCCCGGCAGATCGAGGTGGCGGGCTACGCCGACACCCGCCCCCGGGACACCAACGAGACCCCGCAGGGGAGGGCGAACAACCGCCGGATCGAGATCAAGCTCCTCTCCAGCGGCGCGGCCGGGGGGGAGGCTCCTGCCCCCGCCTCGGCCCCCGCGCCGGCCCCCGGGGAGGCCGGCTGAACACCCATTCAGGCCCCGCGGACCCGCCCCCCGGATCGGTTCGATCTTGACGGGCCAGCGCAGGCCTCCTATAAGCCCGCATTTCGCGCCATCGGTGAGTCTTGCCCGGTCGCGCCAGTTTTCCTCCATTGCATCTTCGGAGCTCAAGGACATGTCGACGCCAAGCATCAAGAAGGGTGAGATCGAGCGGAAGTGGCTGCTCGTGGACGCGGACGGGCAGGTGCTCGGTCGCCTCGCCTCGCAGGTCGCCTCCCTCCTCAAGGGGAAGCACAAGCCCCAGTTCACCCCGCACGCCGACGCCGGCGACTTCGTCGTGGTGATCAACGCCGAGAAGATCAAGCTGACCGGCAAGAAGCTCGCCGACAAGATGTACTACCGGCACACCGGCTACACCGGCGGCATCGTCGAGACCACCGCCGCGGAGCTGATGGAGAAGAAGCCCGAGGACGTGATCATCCACGCCGTCCGGCGGATGCTCCCCCGGAGCCCCCTGGGCCGTAAGCTCATGGGCAAGCTGCATGTCTACGCCGGCGCCGAGCACAAGCAGGTCGCTCAGCAGCCCGAGCCCTACGAGCTGAAGTACTAGGAGTAGAGAGAATCATGGACACCCCCGTTTTCATCGCCACCGGCCGCCGCAAGCGCTCCATCGCCCGGGTTCGTATCCAGGCAGGTGAGGGCAAGATCAGCGTCAACAAGCGCGACTTCGACGAGTACTTCCCCTGGGAGACCGGCAAGGCCGCGGTGCGTCAGCCCCTCGAGGCCACCGAGATGCTCGGCAAGGTCGACATCTCGATCATCGTGAACGGTGGCGGCCTCACCGGCCAGGCCGGCGCGATCCGCCACGGGATCTCCCGGGCCCTGACCCTCTACAACCCCGAGCTGCGCGGCGCCCTGAAGAAGGCCGGCTACCTCACCCGCGACGCCCGTCAGGTCGAGCGGAAGAAGTACGGCCAGCCCGGCGCCCGCAAGAAGTTCCAGTTCTCCAAGCGCTAGTCGCTTCCGAGCGGAACGCTCGCATCCTCGGCCGTCCCCCACGACGCCCTCCCGGGCAGCGTGGCGGGCGGCCGTCGTGTATCCGTCGCTTGTTCCAAGGTCGCGATCGACTGTGGTAGTTGGGGGAATTCGCGGGTGTTCTCCCGTCCCCGCCCGACTTCCCCTGGAGGGTCTCGAAGTGAAGCACGTGGTCGAGAAGTCGCTCTTCCTCTTCTCCCTGGCCCTGATCTCGCTGGCGGCCGCGGGCTGCCCGAACACGGCGCCGGTGACCTGCAGCACCACCGACGAGTGCGCGGCCGGGCAGTACTGCATCAACGGGGCCTGCACGACCTCGACCGGCGACGCCGACGGCGACGGCATCCGCGACGACATGGACAACTGCCCGGAGATCGCGAACCCGGACCAGCTGGACACCGACGGCGACGGCCTGGGCGACGCCTGCGACTCCGACCTCGACGGTGACGGGCACGACAACGACGCGGACAACTGCCCCATGAACTCCAACCCCGGGCAGGAGGATCTGGACGGCGACGGCCTGGGCGACGCCTGCGATCCCGACATCGACGGGGACGGGATCGACAACGGCCTCGACAACTGCCCCCGGGACGCCAACCCGAACCAGGCCGATCGTGACGCCGACGGCCTCGGGGACGTCTGTGACCCCGACGACGACAACGACGGCATCGAGGATCCCTTCGACAACTGCCCGACCGCCTACAACCCGGGGCAGGAGGACGCCGACAACGACGGCGAGGGCGACGCCTGCGACAACGACTTCGACGACGACGGCGACCTCGTGCCCAACGGCGACGACAACTGCCCGCTGGTCCCCAACCCGGGCCAGGAGGATCTGGACGCTGACGGGATCGGCGACGCCTGCGATGGCGACATCGACGGCGACGGCATCGACAACGGGGTCGACAACTGCCCGACCACCCCCAACACCAACCAGGCCGACCTCGACGGCGACGGCCTGGGCGACGCCTGCGACGACGACGACGACGCGGACGGGCACCTCGACACCGCGGACAACTGCCCGCGCGTGCCCAACCAGGATCAGGCCGACGGCGACGGCGACGGGACGGGCGACGCCTGCGATGACGGCGGCGTGCGCACCGGCGGCACCTTCAACGACCAGTGCAAGCTGAAGATCCGCAAGACCTTCGGGAACACCACCGAGTGGTCCTGGCCGGGCACCCAGACCCTGGCCTACCCGGCCCGCACCCGGGTGATGGTCACCCCGATGGTGGGTGACGTGGACGCCGACACCGACCCCGAGGTCGTCTTCGTCGCCCACGAGATGCTGGCCGGCGACATCCTCGGGCCGGGCGTGCTGGTGGTCGCCGACGGCGTAACCGGCGACACCGAGGTGATGGTCTCTCCCTCCGGCAACCAGCTGATGCCGGGCGCGGCCCTGGCGATCGGCGATCTCGACGGCGTGGCCGGCATGGAGATCGTCGGCGTCCGCTACAACCTGCCGGTGGGCCCGGTGGTGATGGACGCGGCGGGCAACGTCCTGTGGTCCTGCAGCACCACCGCCAACTGCCCGAGCCCCAACTACCTCCACGCGGGCACCACCTGGGGCAGCCCCGCCCTGGCCGACCTCGACGGCGACGGCGACGCCGAGATCATCTTCGGCTCGGCGGTCTAAGAGCGCAGCGCGACCGGCACCTACAACCTGGTCTGGCAGGGCCTCGCCGCCGAGGGCCACGGCGACAACGGCGTGGGCCCCCTCTCGGTGCTCGGTGACCTCGACCAGGACGGCCTCCTCGACATCGTCACCGGCCGGACCGCCTACGACTTCGTCGGCGGCGTGATGTGGGACGACGCGGTCACCGATCGCGCCGGCGCCCCCACCGACGGCTTCGTGGCCCTGGGCAACTTCGACGCCGACCCCAACCCCGAGGTGGTGGTGGTGGCCGACGCCCAGCTCTTCCTCCTCGAGCACGACGGCACCCTGAAGTGGGGCCCCGAGCTCCTGCCGGCCGGGGCCGGGCAGACCGCCCGCCGGGGCGGCCCGCCGACCGTGGCCGACTTCGACGGCGACGGTCAGCCGGAGATCGGCCTGGCCACCAACGGCGCCTACGCCGTCTACGACACCGGCGGTGAGCTGCTCTGGAGCCGCGACACCCAGGACCTCTCCTCGGCGGCGACCGGCTCCTCGGTCTTCGACTTCGAGGGCGATGGCTGGGCCGAGGTCGTCTACAACGACGAGGTCTACCTGCGGGTCTTCGACGGCGAGACCGGCAGCGTCCTCTACGAGCAGCCCAACACCACCGCCACCGCCTACGAGTACCCCGTCATCGCCGACGTGGACGGCGACGGCGCGGCGGAGATCGTGGTCTCGGCGAACCCCTACGGCAGCAACCCGACCACCGGCATCCAGGTCTTCGGGGGCGGCCTCGACGGCACCGGCCAGCCGGTCTGGGTGGACACCCGCCCGATCTGGAACCAGCACGGCTACCACATCTCGAACGTCCACGACGACGGCACCCTGCCGATGGTGGAGGCCGACGCCTGGGATCCAGGCACCATCGACGGCTGGGCCTTCGGCAGCGGCGGCGGCACCTACCGCGCCAACGCCAGCCCCCCGATCGTCGGCTTCTTCGAGCCCGCGGCGGACCTCGCCGTCACCTCGGCGATGATCGACCGGAGCAGCTGCGACACCGAGCTCACCCTGCGCTTCTGGGTCGACAACGTCGGCGCCACCACCGCGCCGGCGGGCATCACCGCCGACGTCTACCGGGGCCGCTACGTGGCCGCCCCCGACTTCCTGGGCAGCGCCACCACCACGGTGGCCCTGGCGCCCGGGGAGGGGGAGCTCCTCTCGGTGCGGATCACCTCGCCGGGGGCCCGCGACGACGTGCTCATCGTGGTGGACGACGCGGACGCGATCAGCGAGTGCGGTGGCCCGGCCAACGGCAACCTGATCGTCGGCGCGGTGGGCTGCCCCTAACCTCGCCCTTTCGTGGTGAAGCGCGCGATGGGGCGGTGACCTCATCGTGCGCTCGTGGGCATCCGCCGTGTAGGCGCATGTGCCCCGGTGTCGTTTGATCCGGCGGCGGCGCATCACTCACAATCGAGCAGGCAGATGGGGGGTCGGTAGCGGGTCGGCCCGATCCCTTCGCTCTCCTCCTGCTCATCTTGGGGGTACGCATGGCGCGTCGGTGGCTGCTGGTGGTCGGTTGCGTGGGGTCTTTCCTGCTCTCAGTGAGTGGGTGTGGAGATTCTCCCCCCCCCGATAGGGGTGGATGAGCCCGGATCGAGGCGGCAGTTCGCGACGGGAGATCCTGGGTCGGGCTGTGTACCCAGCGGCGTGACCGTCACGAGCGCCTGCGTGGATCATCAGAGAGGTCTCTGCGCGACCTACTCCTGTGAAGGTGGGCAGGGGCGCCTCCAGTGCTGCAACGACACGGGCCTCGGGTGCGGGATCGCGGACGATTGCCGCAACCCCGAGGACGAAGGGGAGGGCCTCGAAGCGCTGGCCTGCAACTCTGACGGCAGCGAGCGCACCTGCGACGGCTCGGATGACGACTGTGATGGAGAGACCGACGACGGCTTCGGCCTCGGGGAGGCCTGCGAGGAGGGGCTCGGAGAGTGCCGGGTGTCGGGTACGGTCCAGTGCGATCCCGAGGACGACACGGGGACGATCTGCGATCCGGACGCCACGCCTCCCTTGCCGGCGCCAGAGGTCTGCAACGAGAAGGACGACGACTGCGACGGGGAGGTGGACGAGGACTGCGGACCGCCGGGCGGCCCTTCGGGGCCCTGGCCGTATGGCGATGGCCCCGGCGGCGGCGGCGACGGCTGCGATCTGGTTGGCGGCTGCGGGGGCGGGGCTCCCGATCCAGCGGCGGGAGATCGATGCGAGTCCTCGGATGGGGGCAAGGTCGATCTGATCTCCGGCTAGGTCTTCCTCCGGCGGGGTGACCTGCGGGTGCCGGGAACGGGAGGCGTCCCGCTGGTCTTCGAGCGTGGCTACCTCTCCCACAGTGGAGGCGGGATCCTGGGGTACGGCTGGTGGACGCCCTTCGACCTGGAGCTGATCCCGCTGGTCGAGGCTCCCGGGGAAGGGCGGTGGCCGATCCGGTCTACTGGTACGACGGCGCCGGCAACGTCACCCAGGTCGCCCACTTCCTGAAGCTCGAGGTCTCGGGTGTCCAGGTGCCCACGGTGGTGCAGGCGCTCTTCGCCACGCAGGTCTCGCTCTGTCTGCAGCGAGACCACCTCGGTCGCATCACCTCGGTGGCCCTGGCGACGAAGGACCAGCTCGCGGTCCTGCCGGTGGATCTGTGCTACCTCGTGGCCGAGTCGCCCTGGGACATCGACGGCGACGCGATGGTCGGAGCGCCGCCGGACCTCCAGCCGGACGACCCGCTGATCCTGCCCCTGCTCACGATGGCCTACGACGCCCGCAACCGCCGCAGCGAGAAGCAGGTGCTGGGGATGCGCTGGCGCTACGCGCATGGCCCCGCAGACGAGCTGATCGAGGAGCGGGTGGAGCCGGTGGTGGGGGTGGGGCTGCCCGGGAGCGTCGCCTTGACCCGCAGCTGGATCCGGGCGGGCGGCGAGCTGATCGCGAGGCGCGATCACGCCCACCGCAACGTCCTCGACCCGGCGAGCGGCCAGCGCACCACCCGCACCCTGCTCTCCCGCGTGCTCTGGTACCATGGGGACCATCTGGGGACGCCCCAGGCGCTCACCGACGAGAGAGGCAGCGTGGTGTGGAAGAGCCACTGGCGCGACCCCTTCGGAGGCCCCGTGCAAGACCAGGATCCCGACGGCGACGGCGCCCAGGTCAGCGAGCCCGTGAGGTTGCCGGGGCAGTACGACGACGGGTACTTCGCGTGGATCGGGGAGGCCGGTCCCTACCACAACTGGACTAGGACATTCTCGCCTCGTATCGGGAGATACCTGGAGCCGGACCCGCAGCGGCAGACTCTCCCTTCTACACCAGACCAGGTGTTTTCTTACGCGAATGGCGCCCCGCTGACCGGCCTGGACCCTTTCGGCATGTATGTTCTTCATGGCACCTGTGGAGCTTGGAATACTGCTGTCGCACTGATTCGAAACCGCGTTGGAACTACCGAATGCAACTCATGCAGGAACAGGTTTCCGTTCGGCTGCAACATCGACGCCTGGCTGGTCCCCGGCAACGATCCTGATGTCTTCTTTCCAGACTGGGGCGTCTTTGGTTTTCGGGCATACACCAATTGCGCTGGCTTCCGTTCTGGCCCACCTGACTCCCGTCCCAACGCTGTGAATATTGCCCAACGGTTCTGCGGCGAGCCCGTTGTTCTGGCGGGCCTGATTGTTCACGAGTTCACCCGATGGTGCAGTTGTCAGGGTAACGAGTACGGGGAGGGGCAACAGGCCGGCACAAACACCGAGGTCGCTTGTGGCTTCTGATTCGAAAGGGGCTTTCGGGGAAGTGGGTTGGGATTTCTCTGTTCTCGTGTTGGCCTCCCTGTTGGTGGCCTTCGTCGTTGGAGTGTTTCTCCCTGCAGAGGCGACCTTGCTCGGTCCTGAGATCGGAGGTTTCGGTACCGCACCTGTTGCCTCGGAAGTAGCGGTCAGTGTGGCCCGCATCCCAGGAGTATGGGTGCTTCCCCTGGTGATACCGGTAATACCGTTGTTGGTGCGGAGTACGACGTGGAGGAAGCGATGGACACGTGGATGGATAGTGATCCACCTCGTTGCCTCCATCCTGTTGCTTTGGGCGTGGACCCTCACGGTGCAAGCCTTGACGCCCTGATGGTTTGTTCAGTCCATTGATGTAGATGGAGCTAGGGGGTGTCCCGGGTTGCTTTGGCGAAAAGGCACGATCAACCGGCCCCGTGGGCGCTGTGTTATCCTCACCGGGTTCGACCGCGGGGGTCGAAACAGGGGAGAGCAAGAGCACTCATGGAACTGAACGACATCCTCTCGGTCGCGCTGCGTGGCGGCGCCTCGGACATCCACCTGAAGGCCGGCCTGCCCCCGATGTTCCGGGTGGACGGCTCGCTGGTGCCCCTGAAGGACGCCCGGCGGCTGCCCCCCGAGGACGTGAGCCGGATGGCCTTCGGGATCATGAACAACTGGCAGAAGGAGAAGTTCAAGGAGCAGAACGAGCTGGATCTCGCCTACGGCGTGCCCGGCCTCGGCCGCTTCCGCGTGAACATCTTCCAGCAGCGCGGCACCGTGGGCGTCGTCCTGCGGGTGATCCCCTTCCGCATCCAGACCATCGAGCAGCTCGCCCTGCCCAAGGTGCTCGAGAAGATCTGCATGCACGAGCGCGGCCTGATCCTCGTGACCGGCACCACCGGCTCGGGCAAGTCGACGACCCTCGCGGCGATGATCGATCACATCAACGCGAACCGCACCTGCCACGTGATGACGATCGAGGATCCCATCGAGTTCCTCATCCGGGACAAGCGCTCGATCATCAACCAGCGCGAGGTGGGGGTGGACACCATCGCCTTCGGCCAGGCCCTGCGCTCCGCGCTGCGGCAGGATCCCGACGTGATCCTGGTCGGCGAGATGCGCGATCTCGAGACCATCGAGACCGCGCTGACCGCCGCCGAGACCGGCCACCTCGTGATGTCCACCCTCCACACCCTGGACGCCACCGAGACCATCAACCGGATCATCTCGGCCTTCCCGCCCTACCAGCAGAAGCAGGTGCGCCTGCAGCTCGGCGCGGTGCTGCGCGCCGTCGTCTCCCAGCGCCTGGTGCCCAAGTCGGACGGCCGCGGCCGCTTCCCGGCCGTCGAGGTCCTCCTGGTCACCCACTTCGTGCGCGAGCTGGTCGAGGACAAGGACCGCACCAAGGAGATCGCCGACGCCATCTCCAAGGGCCACCAGCAGTACGGCATGCAGACCTTCGATCAGTCGCTGATGTTCGCCCTGAAGAAGGGGCTGGTCAGCTTCGAGGAGGCCCTGCGCCAGGCGACCAACCCCGACGACTTCAAGCTGCGGGTCTCGGGCATCGCCAGCACCTCGGACTCCTCCTGGGACGACTTCGAGTCCGCGGCCACCGGTCAGGCGGCCGCCGTGCCGGGCACCGCCTCCTACGGTCAGGATCAGCAGCGGCAGCCCGCCGCGCCTGCGGCGCCCGCCCCGGGTGGCAGGGACGACTTCGAGATCGAAAGGTTCTAGGCCGCGTCACCAGATCCGATCGTGGATCGGGCGCTGGAGGAGGAGCTCCTCGCTGACCTCCTCGGCGGTCTGCAGGCGGTCCTTCGGATCCTTGCGCAGCAGCATGTGCGCCAGCCGCGCCAGGTCGTGGTCCACCCCCGGGTTGAGGCGGGAGAGGGGCGGCGGCTCGGTCTCGAGGAGCTGCCGCCAGAGCTCGAGGGGGGACTTGGCCACGAAGGGCGGCCGGCCGCCGAGGAGCTCGTAGAGGATGACGCCCAGGGAGTAGAGGTCGCTGCGGGCGTCGATCCCCTCCCCGCTGGCCTGCTCCGGGGACATGTAGCGGTAGGTGCCCACCACCCGGCCCGCGTCGGTGACCTCGTTGAGATCGGCGATGGTCTTGATCAGGCCGAAGTCCATCAGCCGGGCGTCGCCGTCCTCGTCCACCATGATGTTCGAGGGCTTCAGATCCCGGTGCACGCGGCCGCGGGAGTGGACGTAGGCCAGGGCGTCGCAGACCTGGGCCAGGAGCTCCCGGATCCGGGTCACCCGCACCGGGTTGTTCAGGCGGTCCAGGTGCGCGCTGGGGCCGGCGGGCAGGTCCATCGGGTCGAGCTCGCCGGCCAGATCGTCGTAGGGCTGATCCACCGACGGAGCCGGGCCGCTGGCGCCCACCGCCAGGTCGTCCGAGGAGGCGGCCTCGGTGCGGCCGAGGAGGAGGTCCGAGTCGGGCTCCTCCAGCCAGGCGTCCATGTCGAAGGCCTGCACCTGCTCGACCAGCGCCGAGCTGACGCTCTCCTCGTCCATGGTCTCCGCCTCGTCCAGCGCGACGGGAGGCCTCGGCGCGCGCAGCGGTCGGTCGATGCTCAGGGAGCCCTGGCTCACGGGGGTGTCGTGGGACTGCCAGGAGGCGGCGTCGTCGGCGACCCCGTCGAGGTGGCGCCGGATGTCGACCCCCTCGATCAGCTCCATCGCATAGAAGGGGAACTCGCCGGCCAGGCCGGCGTCGATCACTCTCACCACATGAGGATGATCGAACTCGACCAGGACCTCGAACTCTCGCTTGAAGCGAGAGAGCGCCCGCTTGTTGGTGTTGGTCGCGCCGGTGAGCAGCTTGATGGCGACCTCTTCGCCGTTGCGCTCGTCCTCGGCACGATACACCTCACCCAGTCCCCCGCGGCCGATGAGGCCGAGAACCCGGTAGTGACCAAGCCGTTCGGGCCGCATGACCCAAGAGGCTACGCCCCCCGGACCTCACCGATCAAGCAAACGACCCGAGGAGGAGCCACCCGCCCGCACATCGGGTAGGGTGTCAGACCCATGGCGGAGGGTGACTGGCCCCTGGAGGGCGACGGCCGGGAGGAGGCCCGGGGACGTCTCTGGCGGTGGCTGACCCTCCTGGCCGGGCTCGTGGCCTTCGCGCTCCTGGTCGCCGTCATCCAGATCTCCACCTATCAGGTCCGCTACGGGACCCAGGTCTTCGCCCAGCGGCGCTGGGTGGCCGGCCAGCGGGCGGCCCTCCGGATCGTGGTGCTGGACCTCTCCACCTCCACCTACGTCCGGGGTGTGGAGGTGAAGGCCGAGCTGGAGGCGCCCGGCGGGAAGGGCCGCCGCCCCCTGGGGGAGGGGGTGATCGGGATCAGCCGGACCCTGGAGCTGAACCCTCAGCTCCCCGACGAGACCCCGATCGGTGAGCACACCCTGATCCTGAACCTGGCCCTCCCGGGGGCCGCCCTCGAGACCGTCCGGATGCCGGTGGAGGTGATCCGGCCCGGCGAAGCCCGCCCGCCGGAGGAGCGCTGGCTGGCCCTGCGCCACGTCTGCGAGGAGGGGCGCTACCGCGAGGTCAGCGGCGCCTGGTCCCGGAGCCGGCGCTGCGAGACCCGGCCCCGCACCCGCCTCTACCCCGAGAGCGGCACCCTGGTGGGCAACCTGGAGAACCGGGTGCTGGTCTGGACCGAGGCCGCGAACGGGGCCCCCGAGCTGGCCTGGCGCCTGCGCGCGCCTCCGCCCGGGCCGGGGATGAAGGCGCCGCCCACCGACGTCGAGCCCCAGCCCATCGAGATCGACGCGATGGGGGTGGGAGAGATCCCGCTGCGGCCCGGCTTCCCCCGGCAGCGCCTCGAGCTCTTCGAGGGCGGGACGGCGAGCAACTACTGGCTGCGGGACGCGCCCACCCAGATCCTGATCCGGGCCGAGCGCTCCCTGCAGCGGGCCGACGAGACCTTCGTCGCCCAGATCGCCTCCATGCGCCGCGACGTCCCGCTCTTCCTCGACCTCTGGCTCGAGGGGCGCTGGATCGGCTCGGACAGCGTGGTCCTCGACGGCTCGGAGAGCCTCCGCTACGAGGTGGCCCTGCCCGTCGACGCGCAGGGGATCGCCCTGCTGCGGGTCTCGACCTCGCCCGACGGGAGCAGCGGCGCCGGGGACGAGCGGGCCGTCTTCATCGACTCGCGGGCCGAGACCGCCCAGGGGCTGCGCCGGCTGGTGGATCGGCTGGAGACCGTGCCGGCCGCCGAGCCCCAGGGGAGCGACGAGCTCGAGCTGCCCCGGGAGCCCTCCCTGCAGGAGCTGCTGGCGCTCGAGCCCCACCAGTTCGCCCGGGTGGACCGCCCGGGCCTGGACCGCGCCGCCGCGCTGCTCCTCTCCCGCCTGGAGGTGGAGACCGGACGGGCTCCCCTCCTGGGCGACGACACCGCCCGGAAGCGGGAGCAGCTCGCCGCCTGGCAGGCCTCGCTCCGGCGCCCCCTGATCGCGGCCCTGGTCGCGGTGCTGGCGCTGGTGCTGGTCGTGGTCACGATCTCGGTGGTGCGCGCCCGCCGCCGGATGCGCGAGCGCCTCGAGGCCCTCGAGCTCGAGCTCACCCCGGAGGAGGGCGAGGAGCTGCCGCTCACGGCGCTCGGCTCGGGGGGCCTGCGCCTCTCGGCGGTGCTCCTCGGGCTGCTCCTCCTCGCCGCGGTGGTGGGCCTCGTCATCCTGCTCGAGACCCTGCGCTGGGACATCGGCCAGTAGCTACAGGTTGGCGGTGCGGGCGGGGTTCTCGCGGGGGGCCAGCAGGTTGAAGCCCTCGACCGGCGACGTCCGATAGCGGGGGGAGCACCGCTCCCCCCGGACCCCCCAGGGCGAGCCAGGGGTCCACGGGACCGCAACGCTCCGCCGGCTATGCGCCGCCTGCGCGCGCTTCTGCCAGAGGCTAGAGGTTCGCGGTGCGGGCGGGGTTCTCGCGGGGGGCCAGCAGGTTGAAGCCCTCGACGGGCCACTTCTTGTAGTTGGCGTTGCGGCGCACGAAGGTGTCGAGGCGCTCGTCGACGACCTGGTGGTAGCCGGCCTTCGCCGCGTGGCGCAGGTAGGTGACCTCGCCCTTCTGGAAGACGAAGCCGAGGTGGGTGACCCGGTAGGGGCGGACGGGGAGATCCCGCCGGACCACCAGGAGCAGGGTGGCGTCGGGGATGCGGGCCATCACCTCCGGGAAGACGGCGATGGGGATGATCGGCAGGCGGTAGAGGCCGGTGGGCACCTCCTCGGAGGCGAGCGGCAGATCGACGCCCCGGCGGCTCGCCCAGAGGGCGGCGTCGAGGGTCTTCTCGGTCTCGACCACGTGCTCCCCGCCCACCTCGCGGGTGACGTCGATCAGGTAGCCCTTCTCGACGTTGCGCGGGATCCACTCGGCCATCATCAGGTGGTTGCGCTCCCCGAAGCTCGGGCGGCCGCGGGCGTAGCGCAGGTCGAGGAGGACGGGCAGGGGATCCTCCACCGGCGAGGCGGCCAGGGCGAGCACCTGCTCGACGTAGGTCAGGCAGTCGACGGCGTCGTAGCGGGCGAGGGGATCGGGATCGAAGCCCGCGCCCTCCCCCAGGGGGGAGATCTGGTAGGGCACGCCCTTGAAGTGATCGGAGAAGGCCGCGAGGCGCTCGGCGTGGGTGGCGGGCCGCTCCCGCAGGGAGCGGATGAGGCGGCCGAGCTCCTCGCCGGGCACCGTGTCCGCCGGCCGGGCGGCGGGCGGGGCGGGCGCCCCCATGCCAGCGCCGCCGCCCTCGGTGGCCATCTTCTGGCGCAGGCGGTCCACCGTCTTCTGATCCACCTTCAGCCTCCCCATCGCGTCGGCGGCGGGGACCGCGAGTCCGTCGGCGTCGGTGTCGAGCACCTTCAGCACGTAGATGAGGCCGGCGTCGACGCCCTGGGCGCCGAGGGCCTCGGCCACGCTCAGGCGGGTGCGGGGATCGGGCTCCCCCGCCAGGGCCTTCTCCAGGGCCTTCTTCGACCAGGGGGCCTCGACCTTGCCCAGGAGGGCGGCGGCGTCCTGCCGCTGGTAGGGCTCGGGGGCGGCGAGGCCGGCCAGGAGCTGCTGCCTCGCGCTGGGATCGCCCAGGAGCGCCAGGCCCCGCAGGGCGGTGAGGCGGATCGTCTCGCTCGGGCTCTTCAGCTTCGCCTTCAGGGCGGGCGCGCTGGCGCGGTCTCCCGTGTCACCGATCGCCTCCAGGAGGTAGACCTCCAGCTCGCGATCCTCGCCGACCTTGGTCAGCGCGCCGCGCAGGGCCTTGCCCGCCGCCGGGCCGCCGAGGGCGCCGAGGGTGCGCACCGCCTCCAGCCGCACCGGCCGCTGCGCGTCGCCCAGGAGGGCCGCCACGACCTTCACCTGCGCCCTCCCGCCGTGCCGGCGCAGGGCGAAGAGGGCCTCCCTGCGCACCTCCCAGTCGGGATCCTCGGTCGCCGTGGAGAGGGGGCCCACCACCCGGGGATTCTTGTCGAGGAAGCCCAGCAGGTAGGCCGCCTTGATCCGGGCCTGGGTGTCGGGATCCTGCAGGAGGCTCGAGATGTCGTAGGGGACCCGGGGGTGGTGCCCGAAGGAGAGCTCGTTGATCAGCGGGTCCAGCGCCTCCTTCGGCGTCTGGCGGATCCGCAGCAGGAGCAGCTCGTTCTGGGCCTTCGCCGGGGTAGGGGCCAGGAGGGCCAGCAGCAGGGCGAGAGAGAGGAGGCGTCCGGTGATACGCATGACGCGCCACATCTTATAGACTCCGGGGTCTGAAAGGTGGTGGCGCCCACAATCCCCTTTGATCTCATTCTGGCGACGTCCATCGGACTCCTCGTGACCTGGGGAGGCGCGGAGGCCCTCGAGCGCGAGGGCTGGCGCGCCTTCTGGCAGATCGGCGCGGAGGTCCTCGCCTTCCACCTGCTGATCTTCTGCCCGGTGGGGGTGTACCTCTACGCCACCGAGCCGGCCTGGTCCTGGAACTACCTCGTCGATCCCGAGGGGCCCTCGGGCTGGCTCGGCTGGGTGGGCGTGAGCCTCTATGCGGTGATGGGGATGGTGGGGACCGCGGTCGGCGGCCTGCTGGTCCGCCGCGGCCAGCGCCGGATCCTCCTGGGCGCGGTGATCGCGACCCTCGCGATGCAGGGGCTCTTCTTCGCGGTCTTCTTCCAGGAGTTCTGGTGGGTCGGCAGCTACAAGGCCTTCCAGGCCGGCCCCGAGGCGGGTGGGATGCAGACCTTCGTCGAGGCCCGCCTCGGCTGGTCGCTCTTCCTCGTCGGCCCGATCTTCGTGGGCGTCGTGGGTTGGCTCTTCCTGCGCTGGAAGCGCTTCTCCCGGCGCCTCCGCCTCGGCCCCTCCGAGCTGGAGATGGCCGAGAAGTCTTGAAATTTCTTGGGGAAAGCGGGTCTGGGGTAATATTGACACTCACCCGAACGCCCTGCTACCTCCGATGGGCGTCCGGCACTCTTTTTCGGGTGCCGACAAGCGGCTGGGAGGGGAGAAGATGCGACGAATCCTGGTGACAGCGCTGGCAGTGGCGGCCCTCGGCGTGGGCTGCGGGCCCATCGAGTCCACGGCGGTCATCGCCGACGCCTCGGTCGCCCTCTCCGGCGCCCGGACCGCCGAGGGCGAGAAGTTCGCCCCCTACGAGTTCACCTCGGCCGAGCTCTATCTGGAGAAGGCCCGCGAGGAGCGGGGCTACGCCGACTTCGAGGTGGCCATCGACTACGCCCGGAAGGCCCGGGACTTCGCCCGGCAGGCCCAGGCCAAGTCCCTGAAGGCCGTCCGCCAGGACGTCGAGGACTCGGGCGCTGGCCTGGCGCCCGCGGACGACGGCGCCACGACCGGCTCCATCGAGACCCTGACCCCGCCGCCCATGCCCTGAACGAGCCCCTTCGGCCCGATCGAGAGACCCACGTGATGCGAAAGCCCCTTCGACTCGTGCTCCTGGCGGTGATCCCCGCGCTGATCGGCGCTGGCTGCGTCACCAGCGATCAGATCCGCACCTCCGCCGGCGTGGTGGAGCAGGACCTCAAGCTCGCCCGCAAGCAGAACGCCATGAAGTGCGCTCCCAAGGAGCTGGCCACCGGCGAGGCGCAGCTCACCTTCGCGCTGGGTGAGCTGGATCAAGGCAACTTCGTCCGGGCCAAGCAGCACATCGACATCGCCGAGACCGCCGGCAAGCAGGCGGTGCAGCTCTCCAAGGGCTGCGTGAAGAAGGTCCACATCAAGCAGCCCGAGCCGCCTCCGGTGATCGTGAAGATCGAGGAGAAGGACACGGACAACGACGGCCTCCTCGACAAGGACGACGCCTGCCCCGAGGATCCCGAGGACAAGGACGGCTTCGAGGACGACGACGGCTGCCCCGAGCCCGACAACGACAACGACGGCGTGCTCGACGTCGAGGACCGCTGCCCGATGGTGGCCGGCCCGGTCGAGAACCA
Organism: Deltaproteobacteria bacterium; assembly: GCA_029210625.1. Lineage (NCBI taxonomy): Bacteria > Pseudomonadati > Myxococcota > Myxococcia > Deltaproteobacteria bacterium. The sequence continues at coordinate 41,901 of JARGFU010000036.1, forward strand.
GGGCTGCCCCCTCGAGGCGCCGCTGGACACCGACGGCGACGGCCTGACCGACGACGTCGATCAGTGCCCGCAGGATCCCGAGGACAAGGACGGCTTCGAGGACAAGGACGGCTGCCCCGATCCGGACAACGATCAGGACGGCCTCCTCGACGGTGACGACGCCTGCCCCAACGAGGCCGGCCCGATCGAGAACAAGGGCTGCCCGGTCCACGACCGCGACGGTGATGGCCTCACCGACGACAAGGACAAGTGCCCGGACGAGCCCGAGGACAAGGATCAGTTCGAGGACACCGACGGCTGCCCCGACCTCGACAACGACTCCGACGGCATCCCCGACATCAAGGATCGCTGCCCGATGGATCCCGGCATCCCCGAGCTCGAGGGCTGCCCGCCGAAGGATCGGGACGACGACGGCATCTCGGACCACGAGGACAAGTGCCCCGACGAGCCGGGCGTGAAGGAAGAGCAGGGCTGCCCGAAGAAGTACACGCTGGTCGAGCTCAAGAAGGACAAGATCGAGATCAAGCAGAAGGTCTTCTTCGAGACCGCGAAGTGGCGGATCTTGCCGCGCTCCTACGAGCTGCTGAACCAGGTGGCCGCGGTCCTCAAGGACAACCCGAAGATCCAGATCCGGATCGAGGGCCACACCGACAGCAAGGGCTCCGACAGCTACAACCTGCGGCTCTCCCAGAACCGGGCCAACTCCGTGCGCGAGTACCTCATCGGCCAGGGGGTCGACGGCTCCCGGATGGAGGCGGCCGGCTTCGGCGAGACCCGTCCGATCGCCTCCAACGCGACGGCCATGGGTCGCGAGCAGAACCGCCGCGTCGAGTTCTTCATCACCGCTCAGTAGCGCAGGGCCGGCGGCGGTCGGCGAAAGGTAGAGCCGAAATGGCCAAGTACGAGGTCTTCATCCCGGCCCAGGAGCTGGTCGGCTTCGACATGACCTTCCGGGTCGACGCCGACAACTGGATGGCCGCGCTCAAGATCGGGATGGAGAAGACCGGCGGCGCGGGCCCCGGCGCGAACATCCTCTGCGACATCAAGGACGACAACTCGATCCACGTGACCGATCCCGGCTCGGGCAAGGTCTTCCGGATCCGGGAGCTCTCCGAGGCCGAGGCGGCCGGGGCGATGATCGCCCCGGCTCCCGAGGCGCCGCCCGCCGACGAGCTCGGCTCGGCGCCGGCGTTGGCGATGGACGAGGACGAGCCGGGGACCGAGCCCGGCGCGCCCATGGCCCCGGAGGAGATCACCGCACCCGGCGGCGGGACCCTGCCGGCGATGCCCGCGGCGACCCAGCCGGCCGCGCCCGCCCGGGCGCCCGCCCCGCCCACCGAGCCGGCCGCTCCGTCGCGCAGCGCGGCGCCG